>CAZSQE010000190.1:0-4943 GCA_964608905.1 uncultured bacterium
CGCTGCCGCGTCCCGCCGGGGGCCGGCCGCGTCCCGCCGCCGGTCGCGTCCCGGGGCGTGAACCGCTCGCGCGCCGGCTGCGGCCGGTTGGCGCCGACCGGCAGGCGGACCTCGCGGCCGTCGCTGCCGCGCACCTTCTCCGAGCGCATGTGGCCCGGCGGCAGCGGCTTCTCGCCCTGCCAGCGCGTCCAGTGTTCGCTCGAGGGCGGCCGGTAGTCGCGCGGCGGCGGGCTCTTGTAGCGCACCAGCGGGCCGCCCCACAGGTCGCCCCACTGCCGGTACCCGCCCCAGGACGTGTAGTAGGGACGGTCGTACGGCGCGCAGGGGTAGCAGCGCGGCACGTAGCAGTAGTACGGCACGGTGCCGAACCAGTAGCGCGGGCCCCAGCTCCAGCCCCAGTAGACGCGGAAGTCGAAGGCCGAGCACGAGGCGTAGTACGGGTCCCAGCCGTCCCACCACGACCAGTGGCGGGGCTGGTGGCAGTCGTTGCAGAGGTAGCGCGGGTAGCGCACGGCCTCGTGGATGTAGTAGGCGGTGTAGGCGGTGCCGAAGGCCTCGGTGTCCTCGCTCCGGTAGAGCACCCGGCGGCGGATGCGCTCCATCGCCACGAACGGGTCGCCCGAGACGCGGCCGTCCTCGTCGAAGCCGTCCTCGTCGTAGTCCTCCTCGCCCACGTAGCCCACCGACTCCGCCTGCGGGTCGTAGGGCCGCAGGTAGTGGGGCAGCGGGTTGAACGGCTCGCGCGAGACGACGGCCACGACGTAGCCCTGGCCGGTCGGCCCCTGCACCACGAGCTGCAGGCCCGAGCCCTGCGGCGGCACGCGGTAGGTGTGCCCGCCGGCGACGTAGCCGGTGCTGTTCGCGTAGGGGTAGAGCACGCGCACCGCGCCCTCGGAGTCGATGTCGTAGACCAGCAGGTAGGCGTCGTTGGAGGCGCGCACCTTGATCTCGATGGGCTCGTTGGGCTCGTAGATGGCGTCCTTGCCCCGGTCGGTCCAGATGTCCACGCTCATCGGCCGGGCCGCCGCGGGACCGCCCGCGAGCAGCGCGGGGCCGACGACGAGCCCGATCGTGAGGGCGGACCACCACCACCGTGCTCGGAACATGTTCTCGCTCCTTCCAGAGGTCCCGGCCGTGGCCGGGCCTGCTCGCTGCTCGGATCCCTTCCCGTTACTACCCGGCTCGCGCCGGGCCTGCTCCCGGACTTCCCTCCCGCTACCGCCGCAGCCAGACGACCGGCCGCCGCGGCGTCGTCCCGTCGTCCGTCCTCGGGGTCACCGCCAGCTCCTGGTTGCCCGGGTCGAGCTGGTAGGCCCAGTCGAGCGTGACCGAGTTGGCGCCGGCCGCGACGACGCGGAACTTGGCGAAGTGGTTGTCGCGCGTCCACACCACGTAGTTGTGGCCCACCACCGCCTCGACCGTGCCGCTCGGCGACCAGCCCTGGGTGACGGCGAAGTCCACGGCGTCGAGCGAGGTGGCGTAGCCGGCGTCCTGGATGTTGGTTTCCCAGTCGGGCACGAAGATCTGCTGGTACACGTAGCCGGTCCCGTCCACGCGGTAGCCGTAGAAGATGTCGGTCGGCAGGTCCGGCGAGTCGGTCCGTCGGAAGGCCGAGAAGTCGTAGCCGACGTCGTAGTCGTGGTTCAGGTGATTGTACAGGACGAGACCGGTGCCGGCCGGGCGCGGCGTGTCGAAGACGTCGTTCCAGCTCAGCTCGCTCTCGAGCCCGTCGCGGTCCACGGCCGAGACGGCGAAGAAGACCGTCTCCCCGTTCAGGAGGCCCGTGACCACGAACTGCACGTAGTCCTCGCCCGCCGGGGCGGCAACGGTGCCGATGCGCTCGTAGGGGCAGCTCGAGCCGCCGGCGCAGGGCGCCTGGTAGATGCGGTAGCCGGTCACGTCGGACTCGGTGTTGGCCAGCCAGACGAGGGTTGCGCGGCCGTCGCCGGTGACGCTGAACAGCCCCCGCGGCGCCGCCGGCGGGACCCTGGGCCTGGTCGTGGTGTCGTCGCTGCAACCGGCCAGCACGAGGCCGACGAGGACGAGTGGCGCGAGGAGCTTCTTCATGGTCTCCCTCCTGAACGGGCACTCACAGCGCACGGACGGCTTCGGTTCGCACCGGAGGATACGGCAACGGCCATGCCACCGCCCGCAGGCGCGGCGCCGGAACGAGACCACGGCGCAAAACGTTGCCACGCAATGGACAGGCGCGACGGGGCTGGAGACCGTCGAGGGCGAGGGCGCGGCGGGAGGTGCGGGCGTGACGCAACTGTGAACCCCACGCCACACCCGTTGGACAGAAAGGGACACCGGCCATGGAGGGCCGGGCCCGCCGGGACATCCCCCAATGCCGGCAGCCGCACCCCCGGACCGGTGTCCGGAACCACGAAACAGAACCCGGAACGTGCCTGGCCTGCGCTGAGGATGCAGAGACCGGGTGAGCTTGCCTGCTCCGCTACAGGCGCCCGCACGTTCCGGGTGGATCGCCCAGAAAAGATCCAAGCTAGGCGGTCGCAGAGGGCGGTGCGTTGTCCAGTGACTGGGGCTCGTACCCTCGACCGGATCCCCTGCGGTGCCGCCTAGCTCAGAAACACGTCCGGAAACTTCTCCGGACTACTCGTGGAGGTCCCCCCCCTCCGGCGGCACGAGCGCTGCACGCCGCGTGCCAGACGCGGCATCGAGAGCGCTGAAGCCGCGAACACGTTGCGGGGCAAACGGAACGAGGACGCACGACGACGAGGGGCGCGTCACCCCGAGGCCCCTTCGGCGATTCCGGAATGGAAAAGACCTTGATGATCCGGGACGCGTCACGCTAACTGGCTGGGATGCAATGGCCCGGGTATCAAATCGTTTGATGGCGGGACAGGAAAGCGAACGGCGCCTTCCGGCGCGGGAACCGCGGACGGGGCGCACCGCGGGCGGCCGCCGGAGGCGGCCGGGCGGCGCCGGGTTCAGGAGCGGCGCCGCTCCAGCTGCAGGGACTTGATGCGCGCCAGCAGCGTCGGGTAGCTGAGGCCCAGCTCGCGCGCCACCTTGGCCTTGTTCCAGCGGTGGCGCTCGAGGGCCTCCTGGATCATGCGCCGCTCGAGGTCGGACACGCTGGAGCGCAGCGTCCCGCCGCCGCCGTTGCCGGGACCACTCGCGGCGACCCGCGCCGGCTCGCACATCTCGGGCGGCAGCAGGTCGGGACCGAGCAGCACGCCCTCGTCGGCGAGCACGACCATGCGCTTGACCGTCTTCTCCAGCTCGCGCACGTTGCCCCGCCACTCGTGGTCGAGCAGGAGGCGCGTGACCTCGGGGGCGAAGCTGCGCACCGGCTTCTCCATCTGGCGCGAGAACTGCTCGAGGAAGTGCTGCGCCAGGACCGGGATGTCCTCCCGGCGCTCGCGCAGCGCCGGCACCCGCACGGTGATGTCGTTGAGCCGGTAGTAGAGGTCCTCGAGGAAGCGCCCCTCGCGGATGCGCTCGCGCAGGTCCACGCCGGTGGCGCAGATGACGCGCGCGTCCACCCGCTTGCTGCGGGTGGCGCCCACCGGGCGGATCTCGCCGCGGTCGAGCACGTGCAGCAGCTTGGCCTGCACCGACTCCGGCACCTTCTCGATCTCGTCGAGGAAGATGGTGCCCCCCGTCGCCTCCTCGAACAGGCCCGGCTTGTCGCGCACCGCCCCGGTGAAGGCGCCGTGCACGTAGCCGAACAGCTCGCTCTCGAGCAGCGACTCGGGCAGCGCCGCGCAGTTCACCTGCACGAACGGCCGGTCGCGGCGGTTCGAGGCCTCGTGCACCACCTGGGCGAGCAGGCCCTTGCCGGTGCCGGTCTCGCCCATGAGCAGCACCGTGGCCGGGCTGTCGCCGACCTTGGACAGGAGGCTCAGGATGCCCTTCATCTCGCGCGAGGCGGTGACCACGCGCTCGGCGCCGACGATGGGCTTGAGCTTGTCGCGCAGCTCGCGGTTCTCGGCCAGCAGCCGCGAGCGCTGCGCCTCGACGATGGCCACCGCGGCGCTGTTCGCCAGCACCGCGAGCAGGTTCACGTCGCGCTGCTTGAAGGGACCGAGCAGGTTGTCGTTGAGCCGGTCCACGAACACCAGCCCCACCGACTGCGAGGGGAAGTTGAGCGGCACGCACACCAGCGAACCGACCCCCTCGAGCGCGTCGGCCACCGCGGCGCTGAAGCGCGGGTCGGCGGCGACGCGGCTCGAGAACACCGGGCCGTGCTCGGCCAGGCGCCGGCCGATCGCCTCCTCGAGCACCCGCAGCACGCGGCGCGCGCGCTCGCGGCCCAGCCCGTGCTGCGCCACCACGTCGAGGCGCACGCCGCCGCTGGAGAAGGCGACGAAGCCGCGGTCGCCGCCGGCGTTCTCGACCGCCAGCTTGACCGTCTGCGCCAGCAGCCCGTCCATGTCCGAGGTCTCGCGGAACAGGCGGTTGGCGTCCTCGAGGGCGCGGAACTCGTTGCTCGTGGACAGCGAGACCGCCACGTACTGGCGCTCGATCTCGCGGCGCAGGTCGTCGGCGCGGTCGCCGGCCGGGGCGCCCGCCTCCTGCAGCAACGCCTCCGCCTGCTCGAGCAGGGCCAGCGCCTGGTCGTGGTGCTCGCGCTCGGCCTCGATCCGCGCCAGCGTGAGCAGCGACTCGGCCGCCAGCGACACCACGCCGAGCTGGCGGAAGAGCAGCGCCGCACGCCGCGCCGCGTCGGACGGGCCCTCGAGCGGCAGGCGCAGCCGCACGCTGGCCGGCAGCAGCATCAGGTGCTCGCTCCAGGCCGCCAGCGTCGTGGCCAGCTCGTAGGTCTCGCCCAGGGCCTCGAAGGCCTGCGCCGCCGCCGCCAGCCTGGCCTCGAGCCCGGCGGCGTCGCCGAGCACGGCGTCGAGCTGCGCCAGCGCCCGGTCGGCGATGGCCTCCTCGATGCGGTCGCCGAGCCGCGGCGCTGGCGGCGCCTCGGC
>CAZSQE010000191.1:0-4898 GCA_964608905.1 uncultured bacterium
GGCGATGACCAGCAGTGACGCCAGCAGGGCGAAGCCGAGGACCACGGCGGCTCCCGGACCTCCCATCGCAGGAGTATGTCCGCAGCACGCCGGTCGGGCGCCGCCGATGGGGCATCATGACGCCATGTCGAACGCGCCCGCGTCGCCCACGCGCACGGGGTCGCACGCATGCACAACCTCGGCGACGCCTGGGCCGCCCAGCAGATCGACGGGAACTTCACGACCGAGCAGATCAACGCGGCGGCCCTGTCGCAACTGGCCGCCAACCGGCGGCCCGTCCCGATGGGCCAGCCCGGCGCCGACTCCAACATCCAGGTCGGCACCGACCGCGGCGGGCTTGCCGTCGCCCAGGGGCTCACCGACGCCATGATCCAACGCATGGGCGGCCAGTGCCTCCAGCGCGACGAGATGACCGGCCTGCCCCTCGTCGGCCATTCCCGGGCCGCACACCCCCTGGCCGGCCGCTTCCGCGGCAACGCCGTGATGATGGCCGACACGTTCCTCCGACTCTGCGGCCGCGACACGACCGGCCTCTCCGCCGTCCAGATCGCGCAGGCCGTCTTCGTCAACGGGCCCCGCGTCACCTTCCACGCCGCCGGCGGCGGGCCTTCCATGACGTCCAGCGACTTCCCGTACCTCCTGGCCAACGCCGCCGGCGTCTCCATGCAGGCCCGCTATCAGTCCGCCGTGCCCCAGTGGCGCGTCTTCGCGGCCGAGAGCCCCGCCAACGACTTCCGCGAGCAGACCATCGTCCGCCTGGGGGCACTGCCCATCCTCCCCGAGGTCAAGGAAGGCGGCGAGTACACGCACGTGAACTTCGGCGAGGAGAAGGAAACCTGGACCCTCGTGAAGCGAGGCCACATCGTCGCCCTCTCGTGGGAGATGATCGTCAACGACCAACTCGGCGGCTTCAACCAGATCATCCTCGACCAGGGCCCCGCCGCCGCCCGCACCGACGACACGCTCGCCTTCGCCGTTCTTACGGCTAACGCCAACATGAACGACGGCGGGGCCCTCTTCAACGCGACGGCCGTCACCACGGCCGGCGGACACGCCAACCACGTGGTCCACGGCAGCGGGGCCGTCCCCAGCGTCGCCACCCTCAACGCGATGGAGGCCGCCTTCGGCGCGCAGGCGTTCCCCAAGAAGACCCTGGCGACCGACGCGGACATCTACCTCAACATCGTCCCCGGCGTCCTGATCGTCCCCCGCGCCCTGAAGGCGACGGCCACGTCCCTGATCGCCAACGAGTACGATCCGGCCGGGACCGCCGGCACCCTCCCCCGCAACCCCTGGAACGGCCGCCTCGCCCTGGCGAGCCACCGGCTGCTGGACGCCCAGACCGACTCCGCCTCCTGGTACGTCTGCACCGCCCCCTCCGACCAGCCCGCCATGATCCTGGGCTACCTAGAGGGCTACCGCGGCCCGCAACTCACCCAGGAGTCCGGCTTCGACACCGACACCCGCCGGTACAAGGTCACCCACTGCCGCGTGGCCAAGGCCACCGACTGGCGGCTTTGGTACGCCAACCACGGGCACTGAGAAAGAAGACCGTGGGCTATGGGCTGTGGGTACGGCCTACAGAGAAAGGGCCTACAGCCAACAGCCAATAGCCAACAGACTCTTAGCCCCCCAAAGGGAAACGCGAAGGCCCCCGCGTGAAAGTGGGCCTAGGAAGAAGACGCGGAGACACGGAGACGCGGAGACGCGGAGACGTGAACCGCCAGAAGGAGCGACCATGATCCTCACCATTCTTCTCGTCACCGCCGCCTGCCTCGCACTCGCCATGATGGCCCAGGGTTCCACGTACGTGCAGGAAGGCAATATCCTGCCCCGGTACAGCGCCTCCGCCATCGCCGTCGATACGGTGATCCGCGTCGGCAGCCGGGTCGGCGTCGTCCTGAAGGCCATCGCCGCCGCCGGGACCGAGAGCGTGAGTTTCTCGGGCGTGCACGACCTGCCCGCCCTCTCCACCGACGCCTGGAAACAGGGCGACCTGCTCTGGTGGGACGCGGGCAACACCCGCCTCACCCGACTGGGCACGCCCGCCCTCTGGCCCGCCGGCATCGCCGCCGCCGATAAGGCCGTCACCACCGGCGTCCGGGCCACCGTGGACCTGAACAACTTCGCCGGATTCCCCACGCAGTTCCTGGGATGCACCGTCATCGACACGGCCGTGGACCTCACCTACGTCGTCGCTACCCACGGCAACGCCCTCATCATCGTGACCGCCGACGCCAAGACCGTCACGCTGCCCACGGGCGTGGTCGGCATGGAGGCCATCGTCATCAACGGCGGGGCCGACGCCGCCCAACTCATCTCCGTGGACCTCGACGGCAACGAGATCATCGCCGGCGGCAACCTCGCCATCGCCGCCACCAAGACGGCCATCAACACGAAGGCCACCAGCCGCCGGTACGACTTCCTGCACCTGGTCTGCAACGTCGCCGCCACGTCCTGGCGGTGCGTCGGCCGGCGCGGGATCTGGGTCACGTCGTAGCGAAGCAAGGCCGTAGGCCATAGGCATTGGGCATTAGGCGGAAAAATAACCATCGCGACAGGGCCGGCCGGCAGGGAAATGGATGTCCAGGCCGGCCGGCCCGCCTGTTTTTGAAGACGCGGAGACACTGAGACGCCGAGACGAGGAGAGGAAAACGCATGACGCTGAGCGACTGGATCAACATCGCGCAGGCCTTCCTCCTCGCCGTCGTCATCCCCGGCGGCCTGTGGGCGATCAAGAAGGTAACGGAGTACTTCAAAGTCGTCTCGGACCTCCAGACCAAGGTCGGTCTGTTCGTTACCGAAACCAATCTGAAGATCGCGATTATCGAGAAGGACGTGGCCGTGGTGCAGGCCAACTGCTGCCGCCACCAGTTGTGGATGGAAGAGATCCAGCGGGGCCAGCGGCGGGTCGACCGCAACCTGATCCGGGTCTGCACGAAGTTGGACGTCCAAGGTCTCGAAGACGAGGAAGAAGAGTCGCAGAAGTGAGCGCATGCACGACGTGCCCAGCAGACACGCGAAGGACCAGCCCATGCCCGAGAAACGACTGAGCCGCCGGGCCGGGTACAAGACGCTCCTGAAGGCCGCCGCCGTTCTGGCGGGCCTCCTCGCGGCGTTTCTGGCCATCCTGGCCGCCTCGGGCTGTGCGCCGACCGCCGAGGAGTTTGCCGCCCTCACGCCCGCGCAGGCGCAGACGCGGAGACACGGAGAGGGCGGCCAGTCAACCAGTCAACCAATCCACCAGTCAACCGTAAGGAGCCTCGCGTGAGATCGTGGATACTGATCGCCTGTGTCCTCTGTGCCCTCTGTGGTTCCTTCCTGGCCGGCTGCCAGGCCCCGGAAGACGTTCGATTGTGCGGCGCGGCCGTCTCGGCCGATGCTTCGTACCAGCAGGGCGTGATCCGCGTCGCCTACCCCGACGCCAACACCATGCCGGAGGTCGTGGCGCGGAACCTGAATGCCTTCCAGCGGATCGAGGCCGTGCAGGAAGCCGTCAACGCCCACCTCCAGCATCGGGCAGTTGACCCGAACATCGCGGTGCTCAAATGACACAACCCTTCACGCCGCCCGACGAACTGTGGGCCGCGTTCCTCGCCCTGATCGGCAAGGACGCGGACCTGTCGAAACTCTTCAACACGCTGGAGCCCGCCGCCGCCGCGATCAAGAAACTGATCGCCGACTACGGGCTCGATTCCGCGGTCGATGTCGTCACCGGCCTGGGCGAGAGCGATCCAGGCCCCGCCATGAAGCGGCTCCGCGACGCGATGTCCGACCAGGAATGGACGGAGTTTACCCGCCGGCTGATCGCCAACGCGACGGTCGCACAGATCCGCCGGCTGAAGATGGAAAACGACGCCTGGGACGTGATCTGGAAACTCGCCCTGGCGGCCCTGTCCTTGCTGGCGTGAAGAGAATGAAGACCACCACAAAGGGCATAGAGGTCATAAAGGACACAGAGGCAATCCCTCTGTGGTTCTTCGTGCCCTCTGTGCTCTTCGTGGCCTTCGTGGTTCTCCCGGCGGGCTGCGGACAGCCATTGACCGCCCCGGGCACAGTTGCCCCACACCTGGGCGAGAGCAACGCGCCACTCGTCGAGATCCTCTCCCGCCTGGAGAAGGCCGAGGCCCGCGTGGGCACGGTCGAGGCCAGCCTCTCCGCCGTCGGCAACCGCGTCGCGACCGTCGAGGCCACGACCCACCGGCTGGAGACGACCAGCCAGCCCGTGGACCAGAAGCAGCAGACCGGCGCCTGGGGGATCGCCATCGGCAACGTGAACGTCGACGGCCTCGCCCTGCTGGCCCTGGCCGGCCTCGCCGTGGTGGGCGGGGCGGCGGTCCTCCTGGCCCGCTCCCGAGGCGGCTACCGGTCCGCGGTCGACGCCCTTGTTTCCGTCAATGAGGACCGCGGCCTGGGCCGCGAAGAGGCCGAGCGGATCCAGCAGAAGGCCGTGGCCCATGGCGCGGAGAAGTACTTGAGGGCCCGCGTGAACGCCCGGCGGAAACGAAGAACGCCCAATCCCCAATCACCAATTACCAATTACCAACGCCCATGACCACCGCCGCCGCCATCCGACAACTCGCCCACCTGGCCATGCGGGGCCGGACGGAGGCCTCCGTCTACCGCAAGGCGAGCGGCGCCACGAGGACCATCACGATCCTCGTGACCCGCAAGCCGCCGGCGGACCTGATGTCCGGGGCGTCCATCGTCTTGGAAGTGCTCGCGCTGAACGACGCCTCCGCCGGGATCACGCCGGCTGAACTGGACGCGGGCGCCGACAAACTCGACGTGGCCGAACGGCACGGCGGCACGGCCGCACCGCGAATGATCGCCCGCGTGCTGGCGCAGGATGAAGAGTTCCTCACGCTGGAAATGAGATAGCAGGAGAGGAGGTGATT
>CAZSQE010000192.1:0-4892 GCA_964608905.1 uncultured bacterium
GCTCGCAGGCGCCCGCGCAAGGGCGCGCGACCGCCGGCGCTGGCGTGACCGTCAACGTCGCCGCGGGCGCCGTGGTCGTGCAAGCGACCGCCGACGCTGGCGACACCGTCGAGCGCGTGCGCGACGCGATCGATCGCTTGTTCCGCGGCGCCGCCGCGCAGCTCGCCGGGGAGGTCTTGCCCGCATGACCCCGGAAAATGCCTACATTTTCCCGGAGGCCTACACGCGGATCGTGCTGGGCACGACCGCGTCGCCGGGAAAGTGCACGCTGTCAGGGCACGATCGCAAGGAATCCTGGGACGAGCAGCAAGCCAAGGGCACGGCGGGCGCGTCGAACAAGCTAAACGGCCGTCCGATCGGGAAGTTTCACGCGCGGTTCGACTTGGCCGACCAGGAGGAGATCGACGCATGGGCCTCGTTTCAGAGGCTCATCGAAAGCACGACCTCGGGCACGACGCCGACGGCGTTGCCGGTCTATCATCCTGACCTCGCCTTGAACGGCTTTACCGAGGTCAGCAATGGCGGCGTCGGTGGCCTCGTGCGCGACGACCGCGGGGGCGCTACCGTCGGCGTGGATTTCGTCGAGTACCGCCCGCCGGCGCCCGCGCCGCCGGCGCCCGCGCAGGCCCGCGGCGGCACGACCGGCTCGGCCGCGACCACGGGCGCGGGGCCCGGCGGCACTGGCGGCGACGGCTACGATCCGAACCGCGCGGCGCGGCAGGAATTCGCCGAGCTTTGGGACGAGGCGGCGGCATGACTACCGCAACCGCCACGCTCGAGGGCGTGCCCGTGACGCGCTGTCGCGTGCAAGTGCCCGCCTGGGGGCTTTGGTGGGCGGACGTCGAGCTCGCCGAGCCGGAAGCCTTGGCGGGCGCCGTGACGCTCGCGATCGCGGACGTCGAGCTCGGGGGCGCGATCGTGTCGGGCGGGCCCGCCGACGGGCGCGCTGGCTACCGGTTGGTAGCCGGCGCGGGGGGCTGGGGCGTCGAGCTACCGGCCCGCGGCTACGCCGACGACGCCGGCGTCAAGATCGCGTCCGTGCTCAGGGACGCCGCCGCCGCCGCTGGCGAGGCCGTCGAGGGCGCTCCGGCGACGCGCACCGGGCCGCACTACGTCCGCGCCGTCGGCCCCGCCTCGGCCGTGCTGAACGCCCTGGCGCCCCGGGCGTGGTACGCGGGGCTCGACGGGGTCGTGCGGTTCGGCGCCCGGCCGGCCGCGGTCTACACCGGCAGCGCGGTGCTCGTTGACCGGCAGCCGGCGGCGGGGTGCTACACGTTCGCCGCCGACGAGCTCGCCGGGCTCGAGCCGGGGGCGCAGGCCGACGCCGACGCGCTGCCGGCGGTCGACGCCGAGTACGAGCTCGACGGCTCGCGGCTCACGGCGCGGCTCTACACCGGCCCGCGGACGTCCGTGATACCCGACGCGCTCGCGCTACTGCTCGAGGCGCTCGATCCGCGGCGCCGGTACCGGGGTACCTACGAATTCCGGGTCGTCACCCAAACCGGAAATCGGTTGAACCTGCAGCCCGTGCGGGCGTCGTCCGGGCTGTCGGATCTCCTGCGCGTGCCGGTGCGCCTGGCGCCGGGGCTCCGCGCCGAGCACGCGCTCGGCTCGCTCGTGCTGGTCACGTTCGTTGACGCGGATCCGTCGCGGCCCGCGGTCATTGCTGGCGACGACGCCGACGCCCCCGGGTGGGCGCCGACCGGGCTCGTCGTCGGCGGAACCGGCGATCGTGTCGCGCTGGCGAGCGAGGTCGACGCGCGGCTGGCCGAGATAAAGTCGGTGTTCAACGTGCACACGCATCTAAGCGCATTGCCCGGCAGCCCGACGGGCGCGCCGGTTCCGACGCCACCCGCGCCGGTGGCGCTGTGGCCCCTGCCGACCGACCCCGCGACGGTCGCGTCGGGCACCGTCGAGGTGTCGCCGTGAGCGCGGGCTTCGGGCGCAGCATGTGGTGCGTGCCGGGGATCGGGATCGTTACGGGCCGTTTCGCGGGCGGCCGAACGGCGCTCGCGCAAAGCATCCTGCGCCGGCTGCAGACCCCGCGCGGGGCGCTCCGCGGCGGGCGCGACGAGGAACGGTTCGGAATCGACCTGCCCGGATACGTGGGCGCCACGGACGCCGCGCTCGCGGTCGCGTCGCTGCCGGGTATCATTCGCGCCGAGCTACTGAAAGACGATCGGATCGCCGGCGTTGACGCGCGCGTGACGGCCGCGCAGCTCGGCGCCGAGGTCGTGCTCGCCGTCGAAATCGACGTGACGCCCGCCGACGAAACCGGCGATTTCACGTTGACGGTCGCGGTTGACGCCGTGTCGCTCACGCTGATCGGAGGGTTGCCCGCATGACGGTTTCGGTTTTCACCCTGTTCGTTGCCGACACCGCGGCGCGGATCCTGACCTCGGGCCTGGAAATCGCGCAGGCGCTCGGCCTGCCCGTGACGTCCTGGCGCACCGACGATCCCGCGCGCGCGCTGCTGAAGGCCGTATCCGAGGCGCTCGGCGCGCGCGAGGAGATCGCCGCCTTTTTTGCGCGGTCGGGGTTCCTATCCTGGGCCGAGGACGACTGGCTAACGCTGCTCGCTGACGAGCTTTACGGCGTCGAGCGCGTCGCGGCGACGCAAGCGACGTCGTCGGTTACGCTGTCGAACGCGGGCGGCGGGTGGTACGACCTCGAGCCGGGCGACTTTCGGGTGCGCTCGTCCACGTCGGGCGTGACCTACACGTCCACGGAGGCGCTGTCGCTGCACGGCGTCGGCGCGACGCAAACGATCACCGTCGCCGCGGACGTTGACGGCTCGGACGGTTCCGCCGCGGCGAACGAAATCGACGCCCTCGAAACGGTGCTGCTCGGCGTGAGCGTCACGGCGAGCACGGCGGCCACCGGCAACGATCAGCAAGACGATCCATCGGTGCGCGAGCAGTGCCGCGCCACGCTCGGCGCGCTGTCGCCGAACGGGCCCGCCGACGCTTACGAGTACGTCGTGCGGAATACGACCTTGACCGGCTCGACGGAGATTACCCGGGCGAACACGGACGACGACGCGACCGACCTTACGGTCGCTGTCTACGTCGCTGGCGCGTCGGGCCCGGCGAGCGGCCCCGCGGTGACGCTGGCGCAGGCGGCCGTGGACGCTTGGGCCGTCCCGCTCACGGTCACGGCGACGGTGGCCGCGGCGACTGGCGTTTCGCAGGCCGTCACCGCGACCGTGACGGGAATCGGTTTGCCGGCGGCCGAGGCGCTCGACATGCTCGCCGAGGCCACGCTCGGCGCCCTGTTCGCGGCGGTGCCGATCGGCGGGGTGCTCGCGCGGTCGGCGATCCTGTCCGCGCTGCAGGTCGCCTTGGAAGGCGCCGGCGCGTCGCGCGTGGCGATCGCGTTGACCGTTCCGGCCGCGGACGTTTCGCTTGGCGTGGGCGAGGTCGTAACGCTCGGCGCGGTCAGCGTGACGGGGGCCTAACGATGGCGAGAAACTTTCGGCAGCTGCTACCGCGGATCGTCCCGTCCTGGCTTTCGGAGGGCGAGGGCGGGACGCTGCTCTACGTGTGCGCGGTGCTGCTCGACGTGGGCGCGCAGCGCGTTCGGGACTCGCTCGAGGCGCGCTTCCCGCGACGCGCCGGCGACAGCGCGCTCGCGCTGATCGGCGCCGACAGGGGGCTTTACCGCGGGCGCCTCGAAACGGCGGCGCATTTCGCCGAGCGCCTCGTGCGCTGGCGCTGGCCTCGCGGGCACCGGGTGCGTGGTAACGCGCTCGCGTGGCTCGAGCAAGTCAGCGCGTACTTCGGGGGCCTCGCGGGCTATACGATCGACGTCAACGGGAACAAGTCCGCGCTCGCGCTCGACGGGACCGCGACCGTAACGCACGGTCAGCCGTGGACGTGGGACGCCGGCGCGTCGCTCGGCCGCGCGCGGTTTTGGACGGTACTCGACGGGCGCGCCGCGTTCAGCGCGCACCCGGCCGATTGGGATGCCGCCTACGGCGGCACATGGGATCCTGGCTCGAGCTACACGATCGGGCAGCTCGGCGTGCTCGCGGGGGACGCGGACGCCCTGCGCCGAATGCTCGCCAAGCCGTTCCCGTGGAAGCCGGCAGGCTCGCGCGGGGAATGGGCGATCGTGCTGCTCGACGCCGCGGACGTGACGCCCGACGCTACCTGGGCGCGATGGTCACGGATCGACGGCGACGGCTTCCGCGTTGAGACGCGGTCGTCGTCGGCGCGCTACTGGCGCTTGCGCGACGGCGCGAATACCTGCGCGGGCGACCCGACCTTATGGTCGGGTGGGACCCTGCCCGGCTCGGGGCTATACTACAACGGCGACCCGGCAAGCTGGCCGGCGAGCGCGACCGGGCCCGACGGCACGACCTACACCGGCGACCCGGCGAGTTTTCCCGCGAGCGCCTTGCTGCCTGACGACGGAGATCACCTATAGTGGCAAACGCGAGCGCGCTGAACGCACCCTTCGAGGCCCTGTTTGACCGGACCGCGACGCTATCGCCGGACGTGCAAGTCATTGCCGCGGCCAGCGAATTTGATGTGAATCACACATACACGGTCCCGCTGTGCACCAGGTTTCTTGACGTGTTACTGATCGGCGGCGGCGGGCGCGGC
This sequence comes from uncultured bacterium, assembly GCA_964608905.1. Lineage (GTDB taxonomy): Bacteria > Eisenbacteria > RBG-16-71-46 > RBG-16-71-46 > RBG-16-71-46 > JANXPZ01. The sequence goes on from CAZSQE010000192.1 coordinate 4,608, forward strand.
GGGGATTGCACCGCGGACAGTCGCCACGGCGGCGGCGGCGGCGGCGGCGCCGGCGAGATACTGTGTCGGCGTTTGATCGGTGTTACCCCGGGCGAGGACTGCGCCACTCAGCTGGGTGTCGGCGGCAAGGTCGGCTTTTCGCCATCGGCGACATCGTTTACCGGGCCCGGCGGCGAAACTTTGGTCGCGGGCGCCGGCGCCAAGGGCGCCGATGGTGGCACGACGACGGGCGGCGCGGGCGGCGCGGGCGGCGACGCCGGAAACCCCGCGCCTATGTCCCCCGCG
>CAZSQE010000193.1:0-4887 GCA_964608905.1 uncultured bacterium
GTCCTTGCCCTGGCCGAAGCGGCGGCGCAGCGGCGCCACCAGCGCCGGCGGCGCCCACGGCTCGAAGGTGAGCGCCAGCGTCGTCGGCCAGCCGAGCCGCCGTGCCACGGGGCCGACCAGGCGCAGGAAGCCGGCCGCGTCCCCGCGGGCGGCGAGGTCGCGCAGCCGCGCGGGCAGATAGCGGAAGTAGCCGGCCAGCGTCTCGTCCCCGCCCTGGCCGTCGAGCAGCACCTTGAGGCCGCGCCCGTGCGCCAGCTCCATCACCTTCCACTGCGAGTAGAGCCCGGGGCCGGCGGTGGGCTCGCCCTGGCGCTCCGCCAGCCGGTCGAAGACGTCCCACAGATCGGCGCCGTCGGGCACGACCACGTGCGAGCGGGCGCCGGCCGCCTCGACCGTGTCGCGCACCCACGCGCGCTCGTCGAAGGCCGGGCCCTCGTCGTAGGCGCAGGTGAAGGCGTGGATGGGGTGCGGCAGCAGGCGCGCCGCCGTGGTGACGACGGCGCTGGAGTCGAGCCCGCCCGAGAGGCACGAGCCCACCTCGACGTCGGCGCGCAGCCGCAGCCGCACGGCGTCGGTGAACAGCTCGCGGAAGCGCTCCTCGCGGTCGGCGCGCGTGCCCGCGGGGCGGCCCGGGCGCAGCGACCACCAGCGCTCGACCGCGAGCCCCTTCTCCCCCGCCACCAGGAAGTGCCCGGCCGGCAGCGCGAGCACGCCCTCGAAGAACGTGCGCGCGTCGTGGTCCACCCAGTCGAGCGCCACCAGGTCGCGCACCGCCTCGAGGCGCGGGCGGATGCGCCGCGGCTGCGTCAGCGCCAGCACGTGCGGCTCCGAGGCGAAGGCGAAGCGGCGCCCGTCCCACTGGTAGTGGAACGGCTTCACCCCGAGGCGGTCGCGCGCGCAGAACAACTCGCGGCGCTCCCCGTCCCACAGCGCGAAGGCGAACATGCCGTTGAAGCGCCGCAGGCAGTCGCGGCCCCAGCGGCGGTGGGCGGCGAGGATGACCTCGGTGTCGCTGGCGCCGCGGAAGGCGTCGCCCAGGCCCTCCAGCTCCCGGCGCAGTTCGACGAAGTCGTAGACCTCGCCGTTGAAGACGATCCACGAGGCCCCGTCCGCGCCGCACATCGGCTGGTGGCCGGAGGGGCTCAGGTCGACGATGGAGAGCCGGCGGTGCAGCAGCCCGAGCGTGAACGGCGCCCCGGACGGGGGATCGCGGTGCGCGCCGGGCGCGAAGGGCAGCCCGCTGCGGAACACCTCCGCCGGCGTGTCGGCGCCGCCGAGACAGCGGTGGCCGCCGTCCGGGGCGAGCAGCACGACGCCCTCGTCGTCGGGGCCGCGGTGACGCATGAGGCCCGACATCAGGGCGAGCCGCCCGAGGTCCGCCCGCCCGTCCGGCTCCCAGAGTCCCGCGATGCCGCACATGCTCCGTCCCCTCCCGGCCTCAGGATGCGCGGGGCGCCGCGACCGCCCCGCGGTCGCGGTGCAGCCCGAGCGCGAGCGCGACGCCGGCGAAGAGCAGCGCCGTCGCCGCCTTGAGGAGGATACCCGCTCCGCCCGGGGGCGCCAGCCGCTGCGCCATGACGGTCATCGCCAGCGCCAGCGCGAAGACCAGCGCCAGCCGCACGCCGCGGTAGGGCGCCGGGTGGACGCGCTGCGCCAGCGCGTAGGTCACCGCCGCCGAGGTGACGTAGGCGAGGGTGGTGGCGATGCCGGCGCCGAGCGGACCGAGCCGCGGCGCGAGCAGCACGTTGGCCAGCGCCGCCACCAGCGCGGCCGCGCCCGCCGACCAGCCCAGCAGCGGCGTCCTCAGCGCCAGGCCGATGCCCACCGAGGCGATGGAGTAGGCGCCCTGCGCCACCGCGGCGAAGGCCAGCCACGCCGCCGGCGCGGCCGCGCCCGCGTACTCCCGGGGCACGACGACGGCCAGGGCCTCGGGGGCGAACAGCCCGGCCAGCATGGCGGCGAAGCTGGCCAGGGCGACGTAGGCGGCGAGCACGCGGGCGTAGAGCCGGCCGGCGTCCGGCGCCTGGGCGCGGGCGAAGGCGAACGGCCCGTAGGCCAGCTGGAAGGCCGAGATCGTCATGGTGACGAGGGCGAAGAACTTGATGGCCACGCCGTAGACCGCGACGTCCTCGAGCCCGCGGGCGCGCTGCAGCACGTAGCGGTCCACCGAGGTGATGGCGCCGTAGGCGATGGCCGCCGGCACCAGCGGCGCGCCGTAGGCGAGCATGCGCCGCAGCGTGGCGCGGCTGAAGCGCGGCGCCAGCGTGTGGCGCACGAGCACCAGCGCCACCAGCGCGCTCGCCGCGTCGCCGCCCAGCCGGCCGTAGAGCACCCCGGCCACGCCCAGGTCCTTCGCCAGCACCAGCCACAGCGTGATCCCGGCCGTCAGCACCGTCTGCACCAGGTTCAGGGCGATGAACTTCCACGGCTGGAAGGTGACGCGCAGCACGTCGTTGCCGAACAGCACCACCAGCGTGCAGGGCAGGGTGGCGGCGCCGATGAGGATGTACTTGCGGTAGGCGTCCGAGCCCACCAGCGCGCCGGAGAGCGGGCCGGCGAAGAGCGCCAGCAGCAGCGCCGCCGCCCCGCCGGCGGCCAGGCGGAAGACCAGCGAGCTGGAGGCCATGCGGACGCGCGCGGCGCGGTCCGGCTCCTGGTAGAAGAAGCGCGCCAGCGCGCCGTCCAGGCCGAAGACCAGCACCAGCACGGCCGTCTGCAGGTAGGCGAAGACCAGGTCGGAGACGCCGTACTCGGCCTGCGCCAGCACCCGCGTCAGCACCGGCACGAGCAGCAGCTGCACCGCGCGGCCGCTCACCTGCCCGAGCCCGTAGACGAGCGATTCGCTGGAGAGCTGCTTGAGCGCCGCGCGCATCGAGCTCATCGCGGTCTCCCGAACGGGTTGGGCTTCCCGCACCACGGACAGGCCCAGCGCGTCGGCCACGGCCGCGCCGCCTCGATCACCGCGTGCTCGCCACACTCGCGGCAGACGTGGGTGACGCGGCGCGCGCCGGGCAGGGAGCGCCCCGCCGGGGCCTCGTCGCCCTCCACCCGTCGGAAGGCGAGGACGAAGTTGGCGTCGCGCGCCAGGTCGAGCCCGAGCGCGCGGTGCAGCCAGGCCAGCGCGTCGGTGAAGGGCCCCTGCAGGCGCTTGGTGCGCGCATCGTTCATCCACGAGAAGCCGGCCGGGACGAAGGCGTGGGCGACGGGCGCGAAGCCGCGCCGCGCGAAGCGCCCGAGCAGCCCGGCCAGGTCGAAGCGCTGCTGGTGCTCGACGCGCTTGCCGAACTTGAGCAGGGCGTACCTGGCGAAGTGGCCGGCGAAGCGGTAGAGCCGGTCGTCGAAGGCCGCCGCGCGCGGGACCGCGACGTAGAGCGTGCCGCCCGGCGTCACCATGCGGGCCAGTTCGTCGCAGCAGGCCTCGAGGCCGCCGACGTGCTCCAGCACGTAGTGGCAGACCACGAGGTCGAACCGCGCGTCGCGCAGCGGCAGGCGCTCGAGCGAGGCGCGCAGCACGTCCAGCCCTTCGCGTGACGCGGGAGGTCCGGGCGGGAACTTGATGTCGAATCCCGTGATACGCAGGTCGGGCCGCTCGGCGTACGGCCACGAGCCCGGGCCGCAGCCGGCGTCCAGCACGCGCGCGCCGGGGGCCGCGGCGGCCACCAGCTCGCGCAGGAAGAGCGGCGGCTCGCCGGCGGCGCGGACGGGCTTCGCGACGCGGAGGGTCCCGGTCACCGGACCTCACGCCTCACGTCGAGCGGGCCCCTGACGAGCACCGCGACCTGCGTCTCGTAGCCACCCTCGAACGGGTCGCCGATGAAGGCGAAGACCAGGATCTGCTCGGCACGTCCCGGCACCGTGTGCACGCTCCTCAGGACCACGTCCGGGTGGTCGTAGGTCGTGAACTCGAACTCGCCCGGCGTCACCCCCCAGCGTGCCCGTACCCGGTGCCGGGCGATCGGACCCTGGAACTTGTCGTACAACGTGTCGGTCTGAACCGTCCGGGTGTACGGCAGCGAGCATTCCGGGACCGAGCCCGGCAGAGGGCTCAGCGTGCGGCGCAGGGCGACGAGTCCGCGGACCAGCGTGGTGTCGTATGCCGAGCCTTCACTTCGTGACGCCAGGCTGGTCGCGACCGCCGTCTCCGGATCACGTCCCTCGAGCGCGAAGTACGACACGCTGCCAAACCCCTCACCCCCGCTCTCCGTCACCGAGCGCACGTAGATGCACCGTGCCGCGGCATCCCACCCCAGCACCTCCAGCCGCGTCGGCCCGCCCACCGTGGCCGGCGCCGGCGCGGCGCAGGCCATCGACGCGAGGACGATCAACACGAACACTCTCCATCCCTTCGTCATGGCTTCACCTCCGCGGGGGAACGCCCCAGCATCGCATCCCACAGCGCGCGCGGCACCGCGGCGGCGGCGGCGGCGTGGCCGCGCGCGAGCAGCCACGCCGCCAGCACGGCCTGCTGGGCGAGGAAGCAGGGCAGCCAGGTCAGGCGCCCCGGGCCGCGCGCGTGGCGGGAGAACAGCCTCAGGTTGGCGCGCAGGCGCTGGTAGACCTTCCACGGGCTGGCCGCGCCGGAGCTGGCCGAGACCTTGTGCCAGAGCCGCGCCGTGGGCACGAACAGCAGCCGGAGCCCGGCCGCGCGCGCCCGCAGCGACCAGTCGGCGTCCTCGGCGTAGATGAAGTAGCCCTCGTCGAGCGGGCCGACCCGCTCCCAGGCGGCGCGGGTGGCGAGCAGGCAGCAGCCGGTCAGGTAGCCGGTGGGCTCCACCGCGCGGTACTGCCCCTCGTCGCGCCGCCGCAGGCCCCGGTGCGCCGCCAGCCCCAGCGCCGGCACGCAGCGCCCGCCCGCGTACCAGATGACGTCGAGCGGCGCCGCTCATC
>CAZSQE010000194.1:0-4876 GCA_964608905.1 uncultured bacterium
GCCGCACGGTGACCTCGCCGACGACGAGGCCTGGCGGGACCGCCGCGCCATGGCCGCGGAGTGGCGCGAGGCCATCGTGGCGCTGGGCGTGGCGGGCGGCTTCACCACCCGGCCGCTGCTCACCTTCCCGGCCACCGGCGCCAACGGGGCCGACCTGCCGGCGCGCGGCACCGCGGACGGCCGCGAGGTGGCGATGGACGAGCAACTGCTCGGCTGCACGCTGGGGGTCTTCCTGACCGAGTACTCGGCCACCGCGGCCCTCGACGGGTACTGCCGGCGGAAGGGGGACTTCCGGGCCGCCTCGCTGCCGGGGCTCGAGCGGCGCATGGAGCGCAGCGCCCTGGCCGCCGACTACGCCGAGGTGGCCCGCCGCGCCGCCATCCTCGACGAGTGCCTGAAGGGCGCCGATCGCGTCGAGGTGGAGTTCTCGACCGGCGAGTGCTGCCGCTTCGACGTGCGCTGGCGCAAGGCGGAGATGGACGACGGCTACCTGCCCCGCTTCAAGCCGGGCGACCGCGTCATCAACCTGCCCTCGGGCGAGACCTTCGTCGTCCCCTACGAGGGCGAGCGGCCGGGCGAGCCGTCGCGCACCGCCGGCGAGCTGCCGGTGGCCGCGGGCGCGGAGCACGTTGTGCTCGTCGTGCGCGAGAACCGCATCCGCGAGGTGAAGGGCGACGGGGCCGAGGCGGCGAAGCTGCGCGCGTACTTCGCCCTCGACCCGGCGCGGGCCAACATCGCCGAGGTGGCTTTCGGCTGCAACGACCGCGCGGTGGTGACCGGCAACACGCTCGAGGACGAGAAGGCCGGCTTCCACTGGGCCTACGGCCGCTCCGACCACCTGGGCGGCACGGTGGGGGTCAAGGACTTCCTCGCCCCGGCCAACGTGGTCCACCAGGACATCGTCTACGCCAAGGGCAGCCCCATCCAGGTCGCCCGGGCGGCGGTGCACGGCCCGGCGGGCGAGCGCGAGGTCATCCGCGACGGGGAGTACGTGGTGTTCGGGAGGGCGTAGGGGCCGCCGGGGGCGGGACACGGCCGGGCCGTCGCCGGGGCATCCGCCCCGGCGCCCGTCGTTTCGGGGGGCCCCGGACGGCTCCCTGCTGTAACCTTCGGCCCCGACGGTCGTCTCACTCCTCGAAGGAGGGCCCATGGCCGAGGACGATCTCGCCGTCGTCGAGGCGGTGAGGAACGGCGAGACGGAGGAGTTCCGCGTGCTGGTCGATCGTCACAAGCGCCGGCTGTACGCGGTCATCCTGCGGCTCGTCGGGGACCCGTCCCTGGCCGAGGAGCTGGCGCAGGAGACGTTCGTGCGGGCGTTCCGCTCCCTCCCCGACTTCCGCCGCGAGTCGAGCTTCGGGACGTGGCTGGTCCAGATCGGCATCCACGCGGCGCGGGACCGGATGCGGAGCTCACGGCGGCGCAGCATGGTGTCCATCGACGAGGCGCGGGAGGGCCGGCACGCGAAGCTCGAGCTGGTGGACCGGTCGCGCGCCGCGGACCCGGGGTTCGGGGTCGAGGCCGAAGAGGAGAGGCGACTGATGCGGGACGCGCTGGCCAGCCTGCCCCCCGAGTACCGTGAGGTCCTCGTCCTGAAGCACCTCGAGGGGTGGGCCTACGACGCGATCGCCCGGACGACCGGCGACAGCGTCGGCACGTTGAGGGTGCGGGCCTTCCGGGCACGCCAACTGCTGCGGGAACGATTGACGGAACTGGGCTGGGGCCCGGATGCCGCTCGGCAGGGTGCGACGGCGTCGGGCGACCGCGGGTCTTGGAGCTGAGCCATGAACGATCTCATCCACCGCTACCTGGACGGCGAATTGAGCGACGACGAGGCGCGGGCCCTGCGCGACGCCATCACGAGCGATCCGGCGCTGGAGGCCGAGTTGCGCAGCTGGGAGCGGATGCTGCGGGGTGCCGCCGCGGCGGAGCCGGCGACCCTCGCGGCGGACTTCACCGAGCGCGTGATGGGCCGCGTGCTCGGCCGGCGTGGCTCCGTCCGGCGCGCGCTGCGGACCCTGTTCGCGGTGCCCGTGCCGGCCCGGCTGGCCTGGGCGGCGACGCTGGTCCTGACGTTCGCCCTGGGCGTGATCGCGACGCGGGGCGGGCACGGGCCCGCGGGGCCGGCGAGTCCCCCGGCCGGGACCGAGGTCGTGGCGGCCGTGGCGGACGAGGGCGAGATGCGCGTCGTGCGCCTCGTCTACGCGTCGCCCGACCCGAGCGTGCGCGTGGTGCGCGTCGCGGGCACCTTCAACGACTGGAACGCCGAGGGCGTGGCCATGGAGCGCAGGGGCGACCTGTGGACGGCCGTGCTGATCCTGCCGAGAGGGACCTATGAGTACATGTTCGTCGAGGACGACGCCCACTGGGTCACCGATCCGCTGGCTCTCCAGACCCGCGACGACGGGTTCGGCAGGAAGAACGCTGTCCTCGACCTCACCCTCTAGCGGGCGGCCCGCCGCGGGTCGCGCGGCGCCCGCCCTGGCCGTCGCCGCCTGCTGGGCGGTCCTCCTGTCCCCGGGCGACGCGCGGGGTCAGTGGGCCGCGTACCCGTGGCTGACCTTGTCGGGGGGCTACGAGAACAGCCGGCTCCACGACCCCGACCTCGACCGCTACGCCGTCCCCGGCGGGGCGCTGGCCGGCCTCGCGCCGGGAGTGAGGCTGAGCGGACGGCTCGGCGGGCGCGCGCGTCTGGACGTGTCCGGCCAGCTCGGCTACGAGCGCTTCGGCGATGCCGTCGGCCGCGCCGTGCTGGGAGCGGCCGTGGACGCCGACCTGCGCGTGCGGCTGGGCGGCGGCTGGTTCTGGCGCTCGGGCCTGGCCGGCCACCGCTACACGGACTCGGCCTACGAGACCGCGGACCGCATCGGGGGCGGGCTCGAGACGGCGCTCGGCTTCGGCGGGCCGGCCGCGTCGCTCGAGGTGCTGGGCGGGGTCGAGGGGCGCCGCTACGACGACCTCGTCACCGCCGACGACGCCGGACGGCCGGGCACCTACACGGAGTCCGGCCTTGCCCTGGGCCTGGCCGCGGCGGCGCGCGCGGGGGAGGGCGCCCTGTTCTCGGCGAGGCTGCTCCGGCAGACGACGGAAGCGCGCGACCCGCTCTACGACGGCGAGTCCTGGCTGGCCCAGGCCTCCGCGCGGGCCGGCGTCGGACGGGGCGTGTCCCTGACGGTCAGCGCGCTGGGGCAGTCGAGGACGTTCGCGAACCGTACGCCGCCGGACGACGACGACGCCTACTGGCAGGTCGGCGCGGGCCTGGACCGCGCCGTGACGCGGGAGCTGCGCGTCGCGGTCCGGTACGCCTACGCGCGCCTGACCGACCCGCTGGGCGCGAGCGAGGACCTGCACCGGGGGACGCTGTCGCTCACCTGGGGGCTGGGTCCGGCGCCGTCGGCAGGGGGGATCGGCGAGCTGGCGCTGCCGCGGGGATCGGTGGCTCCGGCCGTCCACGAGGGCGACCCGCGGCTCTTCCGCTGTCTCGCCCCGGGCGCCCGGGAGGTCGCGCTGGTGGGCGACTTCAACGGCTGGGACCCGGAGGCGCACCCACTGGTCCCGGCGACGGACGGCTGGTGGCAGCTGGCGGTCCGGCTCCCGGCGGGCTCCTACACCTACGCCTACCTCGTGGATGGCGCGACCGTGGCCCCGGGGGACGCCGAGGTCCTCGTGGACGACGGGTTCGGCGGAAAGAACGGGCTCGTCCGGGTGGAATCACCCGGCCCGTAACCTCCCCGGTCCACGGACGTCTCATCCGGTGAAGGACGACCCCTGCCGCTGGGAACGATGCGAAGCCCCCCCTCAGAGGAGACGAACCATGAACCGCAACCGAAGCCTCAAGGCGCTGCTGTCCGGTGCCCTTGTGCTGGCCCTGCTGGCCGGCGCGGCTTGGACGGCCTCGGCCCAGGACGGAGCCGGCACCGGCCCCGGTCCCAAGGTCGAAGCGAACCGGCAGGGTCCGAACCCCGACGGCGACCGCGACCAGATCCGTGACCGCGATCAGGACCGCACCCGCCCGAACGACGGGACGGCCACCCGGTCCTATGAGCGGATCCAGGAGCGCATCCGCGCCGCCCGGGACCTGAGCGAGGGCGAGCGGGCCCAGATGCTGTCCAACCTCGAGGCCTGCGACCGGGCCGGCCTGACCGATCCCGGGCTGGAGACGGTGTTCCCGGGGAAGGGCAAGACGCGGCAGATCGCGACGCAGACCATGCTGCAGCTGCAGGCCCGCGTCCGCGCGATGGCGCAGGAGGGCCTGCCGGTCGAGCCGGTGCTCGCCAAGGTGCAGGAGGCCCGCATGAAGGGCGTGGCGGACCCCGGGTTGGCGCAGGTCGCCGAGCGCGTCGAGAAGCACGTGCGCGAGGCGAAGCGGATCATGACCCAGGCGAAGGCGGACGGCGTCCAGCCGCCGGCGGACCCCCGGCGCGAGCGGCAGATGGTCCGCGAGATGGCGCAGCAGATGTGGCGTGGCACGCCCCCCGAGGACGTGGACGCGCTCCGCACCCGGGCCCGCGAGCGTCAGCGCACCCGGGCCTGCACGATGGAGGACCTGGTGGCGACCTCCGAGACGGCCACGCGGCTGCGCGAGGAGGGCATCGAGGCCCGCCGGGCCATGCGGGTCGCCGGCGAGGCGCTGCAGCGCGGCTACGGCGCGGAGGAGATGCGCAAGCTCCAGTACATGCTGGTGTACCGCCACCGCGAGGGCCGGGGCGCCGAGGGCCTGGTGGACGACTTCGAGCACTGCCTCGGCGCGGGGATGGACGCGGCCCACATGTACCGCTACATGATGCAGAACGGCTGGATGGGACCGGGCGACGTGCAGGGGCCCGGTGGCTCGCGGCCGATCGACGACCAGGGCCGCGGCCGCGGCGCCCCGGGCGGC
>CAZSQE010000195.1:0-4861 GCA_964608905.1 uncultured bacterium
CGCCTGGCCGATCATCCCGCTTTCGCCCGAGGAGCGAGTGGCGCTGGCGACTCTGCGCCTTCTGGTCGCCTGGCGAGTGATTGCGCCAGCGCCGCGATCGCGCAGGTCAAGGCCATCCGCTCTTCGCGGTCCCGATCGAGCGCCCCCACCAGGGCACTGATCGCAGCGGCCAGATCAGCGGTCGCGTAGTCCCCGCCACCGTCGGGAGCCGACTCTCCAAAGAGTTCCGTGAGACCCAGGCGGCTTGCGGGTCCGATGCCGCGGCCGGCCTCCCATCCCCGCACCGTGTCCTCAGATACGCCGACCGCCCTCGCAACGTCGGCTGGCTTCATGCCGAGCTTCTTGCGATGGTCGATCAGCCAGAGCGAGAGCGCGGGTTTCGTGGCGCGCGGCTTGACTGCCATGGAGGCAGGGTAGCGCGGAAGTTGCCACCTGCAACACATTTGATATAGGGCTTGACACCGCGTGGTGCCGCGTGGCAGCATGCCCGCATGCAGACCACGGGCCTCTCCCTCAAGCTCCGGCGGGTCGCGGCGGACGTGCGCTCCGGCGACCTCGCCCGGGCGATGGGCGTCCATCCCTCGCGCATCACCCACATCGAGCGCAGTCGGGTCGTCACTGACGCGACGGTCGAGCGGTACGTGGCGGCCCTCGCCACGTGCACCACTGTGCGCACGGATGCCGGCTGACATGGGCACCGTCGTCCGCCTCGACCGCCGCGCCCGCGAGCGCCGGACCCTGCCGGCCTATCGGCTCGCCGAGGCGGGCATGGAGGTCACGGCCCGGGCGCACGACCTCCGGCGCGGCATCGAAGAGATCGCCCGCCGGGCGTGGACCACACAGGACCCCTGGACGCTCCACCGGATCAGTCGCCTCCTGCCGGCGCTGGCCGCGCTCGACACCGAAGGCAAGCGCATCGCCGGCTGGGGCGAGGAAGGCGACTGCGCCGACGGCATCGATGCACCGGGACACGGCGTGGCGGTGGGCCGGTGAACGCCCGCACCGCGGCCGCTCGCCACCGCGCCCGCGTCACGCGGGCGCCCCGACCGGAGCGGCAGTCCGGCGGCCGCGAGTGCGTCCGCTGCCTCAACCCCCTCCCGGATGGCGCGACGATGCGGCGCCTCTTCTGCTCCGACGCGTGCCGGGTCTACGCCGCCCGCGACCGTTCCGTAACAAAAGGCCCCCCGGATACCCCGGTCGCGAGCGTGACGGAGGCCGCGCCGCCGACGTACTCGGCAGAGGACCGTAACACGGCGTCTCGGGCCAGCGTGCCGCCATCCCTCCAAGGCCCGCTGGCTGCCCTGTCGCGGGCGACCGCGGACAACCTCATGCAGGGCCGGCTCTCCCAGCGGTGCCCTGACTGCGGCACCACGGAGGCAGCGGGTTACTCATGCTCGCGTTGCGGCCGGCGTACCAGTTTCCACGACTGGGTGCTCGGTCGCGATGCCGGAGTCCCGGCATGACCCGCCGGATCTGCAGCGAGTGCTTCCGCCCGATGGTGGCGGGCCTGCGCCGGATGACCTGTTCGCCCGACTGCGAGCGACGCCTCCTGCTTCGGCGGCACGCCGCCTTCGCGGCCGGCCACGACGAGGACGCGGTGCCTGCTGCTGCGGGGACAACTGTCCCGGCCCTCGTCGAGTGGGCGGGCATCGAGGACGAGGCCAACCCCTGCTACTACTGCGGGCTCGCTGCCGATTCCGTGGACCACGTCGTCCCGCGCTCGATTCTCGACGCCCTGGTCGATTCCGGCCTCGATGGGGTGACGGCGGCCATCATCCGGCGCTCCCGGCAGATGGTCGTGCCCTGCTGCCGCGAGTGCAACAACCTGGCCGGCGCCAAGTACCACGAGACGTTGGCCGAGCGAGCGGCGTTCGTCCGCGAGCGACTGGCACATCGGCACCGCAAGGCGCTGGCGATGCCCGACTGGTCCGCTACGGAGCTTGCCGAGCTGTCCCCCGGACTCCGGGGTCTCGTCATCGCGGGGCTCTTCGACCGGGACCTTCTTCGCCGACGACTGCGCTTCCGCGCTCGTGGGCTTACCCCGCAGAACCACCGCCTCGCCGGCTGACAGACGAAAGCCCCCGCCCGCGGATTGGACGCCCGGGCGGGGGCAACTCACGAAGAGCAAGAGGAGCGTAGCACCGATGATCGCCACACCGCGCCTCACCGGGCCGCGGAAGCTCCGGGTCCTGCAAGGGTCGCCGGAGTGGCTGGCCGCACGCCGCGAGCACGTCACGGCCACGATGATCCCGGTCATCCTCGGCCTCGACCCGTGGCGGTCGGAGCAGGACCTGGCCGACGAGATCGCGTCCGGCGACGGCGTCGAGTCCACCCTGCGGATGCGCGTCGGCTCGGCACTGGAGGACCTCATCCTCGCGGCCTACGTCGAGCAGACGGGCCGACGCGCCCGGCGCGTCCGCGGGCTGTGGGAGTCACGGCTGACGCCGTGGGCCGCCGCGAGCCCGGACGCCACGGCCGCCGGGCGGATCATCGAGTTGAAGTGGAGCGGCTCGCGCTCCACGTTCGCGGGCCCGCTGCCCGAGCGCATCGAGGCGCAGGTCATGTGGCAGCTCTACGTCGCCGAGGCGGACGTGGCCGACGTGGCGTGCCTCACGGTGGGCGAGGACGCCCTGCGGATCTTCGAGGTCCGAGCCGATCCGGCCGTCCAGGCGAACCTCGTGATCGCCGCCGCGGACTTCCGGCGCCGGCTCGCCGCGGGTGGTCCGTTCGCGCAGTCGCTCGACAGCCTCAAGCGCAGGTACCCCGCCGACGACGGGACGGAGATGGTCGCCGACGCCGACGTGACGGCGGCCGTGCTCGCCCTGCGCGACGTGCGCTCCCGGCTCGACGACCTGAAGGTCACCGAGGAGACGCTGAAGATCGCCGTCCAGAACCGCATGGCCGACGCCGCCGTTCTCGTCGGCGACGGCTTCCGCGTGACGTGGAAGCGCACGCGGGACCGGACAGAGACGGACTGGAAGACCCTCGCCGCCGACCTGTTGACGAGATACATCGCCGAGCCGGAGCGCGCCGCGCTCGTCGGCGCCCATTCGACCATCGTGCCCGGCTTTCGCCCGTGGCGGGTCGCGTGGGGGAAGGAGGACGCATCGTGACCAGCGCCATCGCACCGGCCGAGCAGGGGCTCGACCTCGCGCTCCTCAAGGCCGTGGGCCTCGACCGGGCTGCGCCTGAGCAGCGGCAACTCGCCATCGCCATCGCCGACCGCTACGGCCTCGACCTCATGCTGAAGCACCTGGTCCTGATCGAGGGCCGGCCCTACATCACCCGCGACGCGCTCATCCACATCGCCCACCGGAGCGGCCAGTTCGATGGGATCGAGGTCACCACGCCCGTCCTCGACGACCGCTACTGGCGTGCGACGGCGACCGTCTGGCGGCGGGACATGACGCATCCGTTCGTCTACGGCGGGCGTTACCCGGCGACGGGCGGCAATGCGAGGTTCGCCGAGGAGATGGCCGTCAAGGTTGCCGAGAGCATGGCGCTCCGGAGAGCCTTCGACGTGGCCGCGCCCGTCGTCGAGGAGCGTTGGGACGTGGAGGCGCCCTACGAGCCGCCGCAGCCCAGGCTGACGCTGGCCGAGCGGGCGGCCGAGCGGGCGGCCGAGGTCGTCCTGTTCGAGGGCGAACCGATCGAGGGCACGGCCGTGGAGGCCGTCGAAACGACCCCCACTCCCACGCTGCCGCCGCCCGGCCTGTCCGCGTCGGCCCTCGCGGCCCTCGCCCGCGCGGCGGGCCGAACCAAGGGCCAGCTCGCTGTCGCCATTGGGACCGTCACCGGCACCGTGCCGGGCGTGACGGAGCTCACGGACGCCCTGGCGGCCATGACCGACGAGCAGCGCGGCCGCCTGGCGGACGAACTCGGGCTGGACTGGAGGGCGCGATGAGCACGCCGAGCCTGGCCGGACTGTCCGGCGACGCTCGTGCCCTGCTCTCGACGCTCGCGCCCGGCGAGACGTGGACGCAGCGCGACCTGGCAATGGCGGCCCTCGGGCTGGCTCCACAGGCAATCCGCCGCGTCCAGGCGGCGATCTGCGAGGCGCGCCTCGCCGGCTGGCCGATCGTGTCGGACGGCGAGGGCGTCCGTCTCTCGTCAGATCCCGGCGAGGTCGCGGCCTGTGCCGTGGCCCTGCGCCGGCGAGCCGTGACGCAATGGCGGACGGCCCGGGCGCTGCGTCGCACGGCCGAGCGGATGCGGGCGCCGGTGACGCTGTGGGAGAGCGTGCCATGAGCCCGCCCCTGCGCCCCTGTGGCCGTCCGGAGTGCCGGATCTGCCGGTGGCGGGCCGGCGACCGTCCGGACTCCGGGCAGCCGGGCGAGACGCTGGCGTCGCTGCTGCTCGGGGCAGCCGTCATCGTGCTCGTCTTCACCTTGGCGTTCGTGCTCCTGCCCGCCTTGTCCTTCCAGCCATGAGGATCACGGAGATCGTGGCGGGCTCGACCGGCACGTACCGTGTGACCTTCGCGGTCACGGCCATCGGCTCGACCGATGCCGCTGAGAGGGCGAAGCGCGAGGCCCGGGAGTCCGGCTGGCGGACGAAGACGCTGGCCCGCATTGACCTGGTTGGCCCGCCGGACGGGACGGAGCGATCTCAGGTCCGCGAGTGGCTCGTCACCCTCATCGCGCGTCCGCCGGCTCTCCCTGAGGGCGTCCTGTTCGCGGGCACGGTCGGGGAGTTCCTCGAGGAGAGCGGGGCATGAGCGCGCTCGTGATCGTCCCACCCGGCTTCCGCCCCGCCTGCATGGCCCCTGACGAGCACGAGGCCTGGCTCCGCATGAACCGACGCACGGCGACCGCCCGGGCCGTGGCCGTGGCCCGGCCCTGCGCCGACTGCACGCTCGGCT
>CAZSQE010000196.1:0-4848 GCA_964608905.1 uncultured bacterium
GCGCCTGCCATCCTCCACCTGCCGCGCAGGGGTGCGCCGCGCGCCCTTGGCCCCGCGCGTGGTACCGTCTCCCCGACAAGGGAGGACGCGTGACACCACAGCCCGCGATCATCGCCGCGATCGACATCGGCTCGAACTCCATCCGTGGAGTGGTGGCCGAGGTGGCCGCCGAAGGCACATACCGCATCATCGACGACGAGCGCTTCCAGACACGCCTCGGCGCGGGCCTGGCCACCGAGTGCACGGCGCTGGCCGTCGAGGGCGGGCGGCTGGTGGCCTCGCGGCCGGTCTACGCCGGCAAGGCGCTCCAGCGGGTGACGTTCCCGCAGGCGCCGGCGCTGGCCTCGCTGCGCCCCAAGGCGTTCGAGCCGGTGGCGCGCCCGGGGCGCGTCGCCGCGGTCGAGCCGCTGGCGGTGGACCTCGACGCGGCCGCGCCGCGCGCGCGGGTGCTGCGCGTCGCCCCGGCGGCGGCCGGCAAGGTGGAACTGACCGAGGCCGAGGTCATCGTCTCGGGCGGGCGCGGCCTGCGGGACCCGGAGCAGTTCCGCGTGCTCGAGGCCCTGGCGGCGGCGCTGGGCGCCGGCGTCGGCGCCTCGCGCCCGGTGGTGGACGCCGGCTGGCGGCCGCACGCCGAGCAGGTGGGGCAGACCGGCAAGACCGTCTCGCCCCGGCTCTACGTGGCGGTGGGCATCTCCGGCGCCATCCAGCACCTGGCCGGGATGATGTCCTCGCGCTGCATCGTGGCGATCAACAAGGACCCGGAGGCCCCCATCTTCAAGGTGGCGGACTACGGGATCGTCGGCGACCTGTTCGAGGTCGTGCCGGCGCTGACGGAGGCGGTGAAGGGGCTCCAGACGCGCGCCTGATCCGCGGTTCCGCGGGCCGGGGGCGCATGGCGGGGAAGCGTGACCGAGTATCTGCCCATCCTGATCGCGTTGCTGTTCGCCGTGGCGTTCGTCGTCGCGGTGATCGTGATCTCGACCTTCGTCGTGCCGCTGCGCCGCAGCCCCGTCAAGAACATGCCCTACGAGAGCGGCGTGGACCCGGTCGGGGACGCGCGCCGGCGCTTCCCCGTGAAGTTCTACCTGGTCGCCGTGCTCTTCATCCTGTTCGACATCGAGGTGGTGTTCCTCTACCCGTGGGCCGTCGCCTTCCGCCAGCTCGGGCTGTACGGGCTGATCGAGATGGCGCTGTTCATCGTCATCCTCTTCGTGGGCTATCTCTACCTGCTCAAGGCGAAGGCGCTGGAATGGGACTGAGCGCGGCGGCCGCGACGGCCCGGAGGCGGGCATGAGCGAGCACCGGGACCCGGTGGGCGACGATCCCCTGCGCATCCTCGGCGCGCCGCCGCCGCCGCCGCGCACCTCCGACCTGGACGCGGAGGTGCCGGAGGAGCTGCGGCGCAGCCTGTTCTTCGCCCGCGCCGAGAGCCTCATCGGCTGGGCGGTGAACCAGTCGCGCGCCAACTCCATCTGGCCGCTGGGCTCCGGGCTGGCCTGCTGCGCCATCGAGATGATGTGCACGCTCGGCCCCGGCTTCGACATCTCGCGCCTCGGGGCCGAGGTCATGCGCCCCTCGCCGCGGCAGTCCGACCTGCTCATCGTCGCCGGGCGGGTGAGCCTGCGCATGGCGCCGGTGCTGCGCCGGCTCTACGACCAGATGCCCGACCCCAAGTGGGCGATCGCCATGGGCGCCTGCGCCTCGAGCGGCGGCATCTTCAACAACTACGCGATCCTCCAGGGCGTGGACAAGGTGCTGCCGGTGGACGTGTACGTGCCCGGCTGCCCGCCGCGCCCCGAGTCGCTCATCTACGGCGTCATCAAGCTGCAGGAGAAGATCCTCGCCTCCGGCGTCGAGCTGGGGCCGCTGGTGCGGAAGCGCCGGCCGAAGGGGGGCTCGTGATCCCGCTCACCCCGGAGCGCCTCGAGGAGCGGCTGCGCGGGCGCTTCCCCGGCGTCACCCTCCGCCGCCAGACCGGCGAGGCGGTGCGCGACCACACGCTCTTCGTGCCGGCGGAGCACCTCGTCGAGGTCTGCACCTTCCTGCGCGACGACCCCGAGCTGGACTTCGCCATGCTGTCGTGGATCGCGGGCGTGGACTGGCTGCCGCGCGTGCCGCGCTTCGAGGTCGTCTACGGGCTGCTCTCGCTCTCGCGCCGCGCGCGCGTGACCCTCAAGGTCGCGGTGGGCGACGAGCACCCCCGCGTGCCGACGGTGACCGGGGTGTGGCCCACCGCCGACTTCCTCGAGCGCGAGACCTACGACTTCTACGGCATCGAGTTCGCCGGGCACCCGAACCTGACCCGCATCCTGCTGCCCGAGGACTGGGTGGGCTGGCCGTTGCGCAAGGATTCGCCGCTGGGCTACGAGGAGGTCGCCTTCACCCACAACACGCCGGGGCGCACCAGGCCCGACCCCGGCCTGAAGAAGCTGGCCCCGAAGAAGGTGCGGTACCGTGCGCAGTGAGACGATGACCCTGAACATCGGGCCCCAGCACCCGGCGACGCACGGGGTGCTGCGGGTGGCCGTGGAGCTGGACGGCGAGACCATCGTGCGCGCCCAGCCGGTCGTCGGCTACCTGCACACCGGCATGGAGAAGCAGGCCGAGTACAAGACCTACACCCAGTCCATCCCGCAGACCGACCGGATGGACTACCTCGCGCCCCTGTCGAACAACCTGGCCTTCTGCCTGGCGGTCGAGAAGCTGCTCGGCATCGAGCCGCCGCCGCGCGCCGTCCACGCGCGCGTCATGCTCACCGAGATGACGCGGCTGGCGTCGCACCTGGTGTGGATCGGCACCCACGCCATGGACGTGGGCGCGATGTCCATGTTCTTCTACGCCTTCCGCGAGCGCGAGAAGATCCTCGCCCTGTACGACCAGCTGTGCGGCGCCCGCATGACCGCCAGCTACTTCCGGGTCGGCGGGCTGGCGATGGACCTGCCGGCGGACTTCATGGACCGGCTGTCGGCGTTCCTCGACACCATGCCCGGCTACCTCGCCCAGTACGAGAAGCTGCTCACCGGCAACCCCATCTGGCTGGCGCGCACCAGGGGCGTGGCGCTGCTGACGCGCGAGCAGGCGCTCGGGCTCGGCATCACCGGGCCGGTGCTGCGCGGCTCGGGCGTGGACTGGGACCTGCGGCGGGACATGCCCTACGGCGGCTACGACCAGTACGAGTTCGACGTCCCGGTCGGCACGCACGGCGACGCGTTCGACCGCTACCTGGTGCGGCTCGAGGAGATGCGCCAGGCCATCCGGCTGTGCCGGCAGGCGATCGCCAAGGTGCGCGAGATCGGCCCCGGCGACTACCGCCTGCGCGACTACAAGTACGTGCTGCCGCCCAAGGAGCAGGTGCGGACCTCGATGGAGGCCCTCATCCACCACTTCAAGATCGTGGCGCACGGCTTCTTCCCGCCGCAGGGCGAGTGCTACCTCGGCATCGAGAACCCGAAGGGCGAGCTGGGCTTCTACTTCGTCTCGGACGGCTCGCCGAAGCCGTGGCGCATGAAGGTGCGCTCGCCGTCCTTCACCAACCTGCAGGCGGTGGACCCCATGGTGCGCGGCCGGCTCATCGCCGACCTGATCACCACCATCGGCACGCTCGACATCGTGCTCGGCGAGGTGGACCGATGAGCGACCGTCCCGCCGCGGCCGGGGTGAGCGTGCCCGGGGCCGGCCCGGCGCCGCTCGAGTGGCCGGAGGCCCTGCGCGGCCGCGTGGCCGGGGTCTTCCGCCACTACCCGAACCGCCGCTCGGCGGCGCTGCCGCTGCTGTGGCTGGCGCAGCGCGAGTGGGGGTGGATCTCCCCCGAGGCGCTGCGGCTGGTGGCGCGCACGGCGGAGCTGCCGGAGACCGAGGTGTTCGGCGTGGCGACCTTCTACACCATGTTCAACCTGCAGCCGGTGGGGACGTACCACCTGCAGGTGTGCATGACGCTGTCCTGCTCGCTCATGGGCGCCGACCGCATCTTCCGGCACCTGAGCCGGAAGCTCGGCATCGGCCACGGCGAGACCACGCCGGACGGGCGCTTCACCCTGCGCCGCGTCGAGTGCCTGGCCGCCTGCGGCGGCGGGCCGTGCCTGCAGGTGAACGAGCAGAAGTTCCACGAGAACCTCGACGAGGCGGCGGTGGACCGCCTGCTGGAGTCGCTGCCATGAGCCGCGGGCCGCTGCTGTTCGCCGACATCGACACGCCCGGGCTCGCCACGCTCGCGGTCTACCGCGGCCGCGGCGGCTACGGCACGGTCGCGGCCGTGGTGGGGCGGAAGGCGCCGGCCGAGTGCATCGAGGTGGTGAAGGCCTCCGGCCTGCGCGGCCGCGGCGGCGCGGGCTTCCCCACCGGCCTCAAGTGGGGCTTCGTGCCCGGGGGCACCGACCGGCCGAAGTACCTGGTGTGCAACGCCGACGAGAGCGAGCCGGGCACGTTCAAGGACCGCGAGCTCATCGAGAAGAACCCGCACGGCCTGGTCGAGGGCATGATCCTCGCCGCCTGGGCCATCGGCGCGAACGACGGCTACGTCTACCTGCGCGGCGAGTTCGGCTGGCTGCAGCAGCTCCTCGACGCCGCCATCGCCGAGGCCTACGCCGCCGGCCTGCTGGGTGCGGACGCGGCCGGCAGCGGCTGGCGCTTCGACCTGCACACCCACCTCGGCGCCGGCGCCTACATCTGCGGCGAGGAGACGGCGCTGCTGTCGTCGCTCGAGGGCTGCCGCGGGCAGCCGCGGCTCAAGCCGCCCTTCCCCGCGGTCGAGGGCCTGTACCGCTGCCCGACCATCGTCAACAACGTCGAGACGCTCGCGAACGTGCCGCACATCCTCGCCCACGGCGCCGACTGGTACCGGCAGTGGGG
>CAZSQE010000197.1:0-4817 GCA_964608905.1 uncultured bacterium
GCCCAAGCCGTTGCGGCACATACGCCAGGGCGTTCTCCCGAGGGTCGCCGTACGAGCCCGTGGCCGGGCTTGCCGGGGGAAACGGTGCCGGCCGGACGGGGGACCGTGCGGTTTTCGACCGGGGATGGCCGGTGGCCCGGGCCGCTCCCCCGGGCAATAGGGAAGGCCCGGCGTCGCCGCCGGGCCTTCGCCTGGTCTGCCGGCGCGGTCACCCGCGCCGCGAAGCGGTTACCGGTACAGCGTCTTGACGCGGCCCCACGTCTCCGACATGGCCGGCACCACGACGCACTCGGGATTCGGCGGGCTGGCCGAGTTGTGCACGGTCCACGGCGCGGTCAGCACCTCGAAGTCGGTGCTGTTCACGTCGGTGTCGGTCATGCCGCCGAGCTTGCGGGCGGTGACGATGACGGCGCCGCCGCTGTACGGGGCCGGACCGGCGCCCTCGTAGCAGTTGGCCGTGCTGCCGTAACCGACGAAGTCGATCAGGCTGGCCGGGTAGCCGGCGGTGCAGGCCCAGCCGATGGTCGCGTCGGAGAGCAGGGCCACCTTGCCGGCCGTGCCGCTCATGAACGCGTAGAGCACGGCGTCGGGGGTCGGGAGGTCGTCGCCACCCGAGCCCGCGCTGCCGGACTGGATCAGGAAGTAGCCGCACGCCGGGATCGTCGTGTTGGCCGGGAACGTGGTGTAGCTGAAGGTCGCGGTGCCGAACGAGCCGGTCGCCGAGGCGTACATGATCGACCAGCCGCCGATGTTGACCGCCGAGCCGGAGCTGTTGAACAGCTCGATGTAGTCGTACTTGTAGGTGCCCGTGCTGCTGCCGCCGCCGCCATAGACCTGGCTGATGCGGACAGCGTTCGCGGCGAACGCCGAGGAGGCGACGACGAGGCCGAGCGCGACGAGAGCGAGTACCGTCTTCCGCATGTCGGGGGTTCTCCTGTGATGCGTGGACCCTGATGTCGTGCAGACCCCGAACATGCCCCGTGCTCTGTCGAGCTGCGGTGCGAGGTGGTCTGCACGGTGAGCTGGTGCCCGTGGCGAGGACGGGCGGCCTCTATGCTGTTGCTCTCTGGCAACCCCTCAGTCCTGTACCTGCCTGAGAGGATACGCCTCCGGGGCCCGCCTGGCAAGGCGGGAATCCGCGTGAGTCGCTGGTAAAGAAGAGCTTACGGGATGGGGCATACGGCGTAACGCCGGCATGCGGTGACCTGGAGCGGCAACTCGCGCCCGGGCCGGGTCTTGCTACTACCGTCTCTCCCCCGAGGCACTTCGCGCCGGCACGGGCTGGGGCTTCCCGCCCGGGCGGATCCAGAGGTGGACCGCGTTGGCGAGCAGGAACAACGCGAAGGCCCGCGCCAGCGTGGCCTGGGCCAGCCACTGGGCGAGCCAGGCCGCCGCCGGACCGCCGGCGGCGGCGCCGATGGCCAGGGCCGGCACGAGCGCGAGCCGCACGTTCCCGTGGCGGTGGTGCTCGATCGCCCCCGCCGGCGCGGTCACCAGGATGACGGCCAGCGACGTCCCCTGCGCCAGCGCCTGCGGCATGCCCAGGACGAGCGCGAATGCGGGCACGGCGATGACCCCGCCGCCGACCCCCATGAAGCCGGACAGCAACCCCACCGCCGCGCCCAGCAGCAGGTCGAAGGCCACCGTCGCCGCGGCGCCGTGGAAGGGGGAGCCCCCGCCCACCGGCGGCCGCCACAGCAGGCGCAGCGCCACCAGCACGAGGAGCAGGGCGAAGGCGCGCCTGAGGTCGCGGCTCGAGGTGCGGGCGGCGAGGCGGGCGCCGTAACGCGCGGTCAGCACGCTGGCCAGGCCGACCAGCGCGGCCGTGCCCCAGGCCACCTGCCCGTGCGCGCCATAGACGAGGAGCGCGGCGATCGCGGTGGCGCCGATGGCGGCGAGCGAGGTGCCGTGCGCCGCGTGCTGGGTGAGGCGGAGCGCGCCGGTGAGCAGCGGCACCAGCACGATGCCGCCGCCGACGCCGAACAGCCCGCCCGCGAGACCGGCCGCGACCCCGGTCAGCAGGGCGGCGGCGTGGTCGCGCCGGGTCATCGCCTCAGGGCTCGGTCTGCGTGCGCTGCACCAGCCGCACGACGTCGGCGAAGCGCGTGGCGTTGGTCGGGGCGCCCAGCACCACCGCGATCAGGTCGCGCCCGCGGTCGCGCACCCAGGTGGCCACGCAGTAGCCCGACTGGCTGATGAAGCCGGTCTTGCTGCACGAGAACTCGTAGCGGTTGCTGCGCAGCAGCCGGTTCGTGTTCACGATCTGGTGCGTGCGGGCGATGGTGCGCCTGCTCCCCGGGTACTCGCCGAGGAAGACGTAGTCCGGGGTGGTCGTCACCTCGCGGATCAGGTAGTGGTCGGCGGCGGCGCGCAGCAGCCGCGCCACGTCCACGGCGGTGGAGACGTTGCGGTTGTCGAGGCCGGTGGTCTCGGCGAAGCGCGTGTTGGCCAGGCCGAGCTCGCGCGCCTTCTCGTTCATGCGCAGCACGAACCCGGCGCGGTCGAGGCCCGACTCGCGCGCCAGCACCCGGGTGGCGACGTTGTCGGAGTTCATCAGGCTCATGTGCAGCAGGTCGTAGAGCGCCACCCGCTCGCGGTTCCACAGCTGGGTGTGGCCGCCGCCGCGGATCTCCTCGCGCGTCACCTCGACCGGGCGGCGCAGGTCGGGCTGCTGCTCGAGGAAGACCAGCGCGGTCATCAGCTTGGTGATGCTGGCGATGGGCACGGTCTGCTCGGCCTTCTTCTCGAACAGCACCTTGTCGGTCGCCAGGTCGATCACCACCGCGTTGCGCGCGTACACGCCGCCGGGCGGGGGCGCGGGCGCGCGCGCCCGCCGGGACTTGCGTCGGCTGGCGGTGGCGGCCGGCTTCCGGCTGGAGCTCTTGCGCGTGACCTTCGCCGGGGTCTTGCCCTTGCGTGCGACCTTCGCGCCGGCCGCGCTCTTCGCGTCGGTCTGGCCGGCGCGCGGCGAGGCGGCGGACGTGCCGGCGGCCTTCGTCCGCTTCGTCTTGGGGGTCGCGGCGTCGGCCGTCGTGGCCGGGCACGCCAGCGAGAGGATGAGGAACAGCGCTCCCCACGAGCGCAGGGCGCGTACCAGCATGAGACCTCCTGATGCCCCGAGGGCGCAGGGCCCAGACCATCCTTGGTATCGGGTCGGACTGCGGCCGCACTTTAGCCGCGTCGCCGCGCGCGCGTCAACGCGGCAGAGTCCGTTCAGGGGCGGGCGGCGGGCGGCAGGTCCTCGCGCAGGTGGCGGAGGAAGTCCTCCACCGCCCGCACCGCCAGCGTGTCGGCCTCGGCGAGGTCCGCCTGCGTGCGCGGCTCGCGGCAGCGCGCGCCGAACGCGGGCAGCTCGGCGCGGTAGAGCCGCAGCGTCCGCTCGTAGCCCGGCAGCGCGCCGGCCACCCGCTCCGGCGCCGCCTCGCGCAGGTTGACGCGGGCCGCCCGCAGCACGTCGGGCACCCGCGCCAGGCGCCGCGCCACCGCGCGGGCCCGCAGGCAGGTCGAGCGGCCCCGGCCGGGGAGCAGCGCGCGCACGGCGTCCTCCACCAGCTCGAGGTAGGCGGCCGGGTCGCGCTCCCAGCGGCGCTCGACCACGATCTCCGCCCGCGCGCGGGCGGTCGCGGCGGCGAGCGAGTCGAGCGTGGCGCGCGCCGCGGGCGCCAGGCCGTCCCGCGGCACGGCCTCGAGCCGGGCCGCGAAGTCCCGCAGCCAGCCGGCCTCGGCCGCGAGGGAGGCCTGCGTCACGGGCTCGAGCCGCGCGTCGCCGCGCCGGTCGCCGGCGCGGGTCGCGAGGTCGGGGCGCACGGCGAGGCGGTGCTCGCGGTGCTCGCGCTCGAGCCGCGTCACGCCCGCGGGCGCGGCGCGGGCGGCCGGGCCCGCGGGCCGCGCGGGCGCCCCGGCGAGGAGCAGGGCCACGACCACGGCGGACCGCGGCGGGGGCGCCGGCGGCGTCCTCACGGCCGCGTGACGACGTCCTTGACCAGCTCGAGCGGGTCGCCGACGCGCAGCGGGTGGGTGGCGAGGAAGGCCTGCCCGTAGCGCGCGCCGATCTGCCAGCCCCAGGTGCGGGCGAAGGCGACGAAGGCGTCGGTCGGGTCGGGCAGGTTCGCCGGCCGCGGCCGGTCGGGGTTGGCGAACTGGCTGCGGTGGCACTTGAGCGCGCGCAGCCAGTCGTCCACGTGCTCGCTCACGTCCACGACGAACGTGGCCGGCGTGCCGGAGGGCAGGAAGTAGAAGTAGATGGCCCCGGCCTGGTGCGGCTCGCCCTCGACCGGGGCCTTGCGCAGGTGGGCGAGGTTGAAGGCGTTCGCCACGATCTGCCCGCTCTTGTAGTGGTCGTTGTGCCCCAGCCCGCGCCCGATGGGCAGGTGGTAGTAGGGGGCGAAGACGACCTGCGGTCGGTGCCGGCGGATCGCCGCGGCCACGCGGCAGCGGTTCTCGAACGTGTCCTCGACGCGGCCGTCGCCCAGGTCCAGGTTCTCGCGCACGTCGAGCTGCAGGACCTCCGCCGCCTCGGCGCACTCGGCCAGGCGGTCCTCGACCGTGCCCCAGCCGAGCTCGCCGTTGGTCATGTCCACGATCCCGGTGCGGTGCCCCAGCGCCTTCATCTTGCGCAGCACCGCCCCGCAGCCGATCTCGGCGTCGTCGGGGTGGGGGCCGAATGCGAGGAAGTCCACTGCCATGGCCGGGTCCTCCTGGTGGGACTGGCCGCCGCGCGGCCGTGGGCCGGGATGATAGTCACCGCGCCGGGAAGGCGCCAGACCGGTTCCCGCGCCCCGCCGACCGGTTCCCGCGCCCCGCCGACCGGTTCCCGC
>CAZSQE010000198.1:0-4816 GCA_964608905.1 uncultured bacterium
CCGCGGCGGCCGCCGCCCGCACCGGCGGCGGCGACGAGCCCGGGCTCGTCGCCGGCTTCCCCCGCCTCTGGCGCGCCTGGCGCTCCCTGCCCGGCGCGGACCGCGAGGCGATCGCCGAGTGCCTGCGCACCATGGCCCCGGGGATGTGCCGCTACGCCGCACGCGCCGCCGCGCGCCCGGCGGGCGGCCCCTACCTCGACGACGAGGCCGAACTGCACGACTACTGCCACGTGGTCGCCGGCTGCGTCGGCGTCATGCTCACGCGGCTGACCGGTCCGGCCCTGGGCGGAGCCGCGGCGGACCTCGCGCGCCGGCTCGAGCTGGCGCCGGTCGTGGGCGAGGCCCTGCAGCTCACCAACATCCTGCTCGACTGGCCCGACGACGTGCCGAACGGACGCTGCTACGTGCCGGCCGACTGGCTCGCGGCGGAGGGCCTCGTGCCCGCGCAGCTGACCGGGCGGGTGGGCCCGGCGGTGGACCGGCTGTCGTGGCGGCTCGAATCGCTGGCGCGCGCCGCGCTGGCCCGCGTGCCCGACTACCTGGACCTCGTCCCGCCGCGCGCCGTGCGCTACCGGCTGTTCGTGCTCCTGCCCGCGCTGTGGGCGCTGGCCTCGCTCGAGCAC
This sequence comes from uncultured bacterium, assembly GCA_964608905.1. Lineage (GTDB taxonomy): Bacteria > Eisenbacteria > RBG-16-71-46 > RBG-16-71-46 > RBG-16-71-46 > JANXPZ01. The sequence continues at coordinate 624 of CAZSQE010000198.1, forward strand.
GCCCGCCGCGACCCGGGCTTCCCGCACGGGCGCCGGCCGCGCCTGCCGCGCGCGCGGCTCTGGCGCGAGGCGGCCGGCGGCCTGCTCGGGCACCGCGGCGCCGCGTTGGCGCGGCTGCGCGCCGCCGCCGGCGCGCATTGAGCGCCCCCGGGGCCTGCGCTAGACTCGGGCCTGCGCCCGGGAAAGGAACCCTTGATGTGCCCATTCTGCAGGGAACACGACGGCAGGGATTGTCCGGTCACCGAGAAGCCCAGCGGCCGCCTGGTCTGCGCGTGCGGCCGGCACGCGTGGCCGAACGCGAGCGCGTTCCTGGAGAGCTGCCGGCGCCTGAGCCTGACGGTCGTCCGCCAGCCGCACTTCTGGACGCAGAGCTACTGAGCCGTGTCGCGCGAGCCGTCGGACCCGCTCAAGAGCCTCCAGCACGAGGTCGAGCGGCTGTTCCATGACCTGGTGTACCGGCGGCACCCGGCCTCGCACTTCGCCGAGCCGAGCTGGTCGCCGGCGGCCGACCTGATCGTCGCCGAGCGCACGGCGCGCGCCATCTTCGAGCTGGCCGGCGTGCCGCGGGAGAGCGTCAAGGTGCGGCTGCGCGGCAACGTGCTCGAGGTGAGCGGGCGCCGCACCCCGCCGCAGGAACCGGCCGGCACGCACTACCACCGGGCCGAGATCTACTTCGGCGACTTCCGCCGCGTGGTCGAGCTGCCGTGGGAGGCCGACCCCGGCAAGGTCGAGGCGGCCTACCGCGACGGCCTGCTCGAGGTGCGCCTGCGGCGCGCGCCCGCCCCGGTGCGGCGCGAGATCGAGATCGAGGAACCCGGGGCGCACTAGCGCCCCGAACCGCCCGCGAGGAGGCCATGGCCGGTCGCGCCAAGAAGATCAACGTCGCCGCGGAGCCGCCCGCCCCGCCGGCGCCGCGCCTGCAGGGGCCGCGCGAGCTGCCGGTGCTGCCGGTGCGGCACACCGTGCTCTTCCCGTTCGCCATCCTGCCGCTGAGCGTCGGGCGCGAGCGCAGCGTGGCGCTGCTCAACGACGTCATGGCCGGCGACCGCACCATCGCCGTGGTGGCGCAGCGCGACGGCAACGTCGAGGACCCGAAGTTCCCCGAGCTGTACGGGATCGGCACGCTCGGCACCGTGCTGCGCATGGTCCGCTTCCCCGACGAGCGCTACTCGGTGCTCGTGCAGGGCGTGGAGCGCGTGCGCCTCGCCGCCCCCGTCGCCGCGGAGCCGTACCTGAAGGCCCGCGTCGAGGGCCTGCCCGAGACCACCGACGGGAGCGTCGAGACCGAGGCGCTGGCCAAGAACGTGCTCGAGCAGTTCGAGAAGGTGGTGTCGCTCTCCCCCTCCATCCCCGACGAGGCGGTGGGGGCGGCCCGCACCCAGGCGGGCGCCGGGCAGGTGGCCGACTTCATCGCCTCGCTGCTCGACCTGCCGGCCGAGGACAAGCAGAAGCTGCTCGAGACGCTCGACGCCAAGGAGCGCCTGCGCCTGCTCACCGGCATCCTCGGGCGCGAGCAGCAGGTGCTCGAGGTCGGCGCGCAGATCCGCGACCAGGTCAAGGAGTCGCTCGACCAGCACCAGCGCGAGTTCCTGCTGCGCCAGCAGATGGAGGCCATCCGCAAGGAGCTGGGCGAGGGCGACGAGGGCCAGCGCGAGATCGACGAGCTCAAGACGAAGCTCGAGAAGGCGCAGCTCCCGCCCGAGGTGCGCAAGGAGGCCGACCGCGAGCTGGCGCGCCTGCGCACCATCCCGCCGCAGGCGGCCGAGCACACGGTGGCGCGCACCTACCTCGAGTGGCTGGCCGACATGCCGTGGGCGGTGCTCACCGCGGACGACCTCGACCTGAAGCACGCGCGGGCGGTGCTGGACGAGGACCACTACGGGCTCGAGAAGATCAAGGAGCGCATCCTCGAGTACCTGGTGGTGCGCCGCTACAAGCCCGACGCGCGCACGCCCATCCTGTGCTTCGTCGGTCCGCCCGGCACCGGCAAGACCTCGCTCGGCCGCTCGATCGCCCGCGCGCTGGGGCGGAAGTTCGTGCGCCAGTCGCTGGGCGGCGTGCGCGACGAGGCCGAGATCCGCGGGCACCGCCGCACCTACATCGGCGCGCTGCCCGGGCAGATCGTGCGGGGCATCCGGCGCGCCGGCTCGCGCAACCCGCTGTTCATGCTCGACGAGGTGGACAAGCTCGGCGCCGACTTCCGCGGCGACCCGTCGAGCGCGCTGCTCGAGGTGCTCGACCCCGAGCAGAACAACGCCTTCACCGACCACTACCTCGACGTGCCCTTCGACCTGGCGCAGGTGATGTTCATCACCACCGCCAACATCCTCGACACCGTCCCGCCGCCGCTGCGCGACCGCATGGAGGTCATCGCGCTCCCGGGCTACACCGACTTCGAGAAGCTCGAGATCGCGAGGCGCCACCTCATCCCCAAGGCGGTGCGCGAGAACGGCCTCGAGTCGCTCGGCTTCACCTTCGCCGACGAGGCGGTGCTCAAGGTGGTGCACGAGTACACCGCCGAGGCGGGCCTGCGGAACCTCGAGCGCGAGCTGGCCAACCTGCTGCGCAAGAGCGCCAAGGAGGTGGCGGAGGGCCAGGACGTGCCGCGCGCCATCGGTCCCGAGCGCGTGCGCGAGCTGCTCGGGCCCGAGCGCTTCCAGCACGAGAAGGTGCTCCGCATCCAGGTGCCCGGCGCGGCGCTGGGCCTGGCCTGGACCCCGGTCGGCGGCGAGGTGCTCACGGTCGAGACCGCGCTCATGCCCGGCTCGAGCCAGGTGCTGCTCACCGGCCAGCTCGGCGACGTCATGCAGGAGTCGGCCCGCGCGGCGCTCACCTACGTGCGCTCGCGCGCCTCCGCGCTGGGCATCGCGCCCGGCTTCTTCGAGCGCTCCGACCTGCACGTGCACCTGCCGACCGGCGCCATCCCCAAGGACGGCCCGTCCGCCGGCATCACGCTGTGCACCGCCATGGTCGGGCTGCTGACCGGGCGGCGGGCGCGCTCCGACCTGGCCATGACCGGCGAGATCACGCTGCAGGGACAGGTGCTCAAGATCGGCGGCCTCAAGGAGAAGGTGCTGGGCGCCCACCGGGCCGGCATCAAGACCGTCGTCCTGCCGCGCGACAACGAGGGCGACCTCGAGGAGGTCCCGGCCCAGGTGCGCGCGCAGATGACCTTCGTGCCGGTCGAGCGCATCGAGCAGGTGCTGGAGCTGGCGCTCGAGCCGGCGGCGCCCGCGGGGCCCGAAGCGCCCGCCGCGCCGGCGTAGCCGCGCCGTGCCGCGCGCGTGCGCGCTCGCGCTGCTGCTGGCGCTCGCCGGCGGAGCGGACGGCGCGGCGGCGGACGGCCCGCGCGGCGGCGACCTCACCGTCGTCACCCTCAACCTCTGGCACGACCAGCGCGACTGGCCGGCACGGCGGGCGGTCATCCTCGACACGCTGCGTGCGCTGCGCCCCGACGTGGTGCTGCTGCAGGAGGTGCTGGAGAAGGAGGGCCTGCCCAACCAGGCCCGCGCGCTGGCCGAGAGCCTGGGCTGCGCCTTCGTCTTCGCGTCGGTGGACCCGCCGGGCGCGGCCAAGCGCTACGGCAACGCCATCCTCTCCCCGCACCGGATCGTGGCGAGCGAGGAGGTGAAGCTCGAGCCGCTCGACGACTACCGCGTCGCCGCCCACGCCCGGCTCGAGGTGCGCGGGCGCACGGTGGACGCCTACGTCACGCACCTGCACCACACCGCCGAGGGCGCGGCGGTCCGGGCGGCGCAGGTCCGGCACCTGCTGCGCTTCGTCGCCGACACGCGCGGCCGCGGCGCGCTCGTGCTGGGCGGCGACTTCAATGCGCCGCCCGACGCGCCCGAGTTGGCGCCGCTGCTCGGGCGCTTCGCGGACGCCTGCGCCGCGCTCCACCCCGGAGCCGCGGTCACCACGCTCAACCCGGCGATGGGGCACGCGCCGCGGCGCATCGACCACGTCCTCGTCCCGCCGCGCGGGCCCCTGCGCCCTGCGGCGGCGCGCGTCATCCTCGCCTCGCCCGGCCCCGCCGGGGTCTGGGCCTCCGACCACTTCGGGCTCTGGACGCGCTTCCGCTGGACGAGGTAGCGCGGCCGGGCCGCGGTTCGCCCCGACCGGCCCCGTCGTCCCCTCCCCCGCGCTCGTGCCCCGGTCGCGCCCGCTGGTCGCCTTCCGCGCGGCCCTCGCGC
>CAZSQE010000199.1:0-4771 GCA_964608905.1 uncultured bacterium
CGTGGTGCCCGGCGGGCGCGAGGCCGAACAGCGTCACGTCGAGCATGTGCGACCAGGTGGTCAGCGGGTGCCAGTTCAGCCCGTGCGGCTCGGCGAGCGACCAGCGCACGCCGTCGAGCGTGAGGCCGCGCGCCACGTGTGGCTCGCGGGTGACGTAGAGCGGGTCGTCGAGCAGGATCCAGCCGTTGCCGGACACGCCGGCGAAGGCGGCCAGGGTGGCCGCCGCGAGCAGCGCCAGCGTCAGCGTGCGGATGGGCGTTCCGGGTCTCACGGCCGCGCCCATGGTACACGCACGGGCGGGGCCCCGGGGGTACCCACCCGCAGGGTGGGTCCGCCGGGGCCCCGCCGGGCCGACACGCTCAGGACCGCGGCCGCCTCACTTCAATCGCACGAGCCGCTGCGAGAGCACGCGGTCGGCGGCGAGGAGCCGCGCGAAGTAGAGCCCGGCCGGCGCCACGCCGCGGACCGCGCCGCCGTCCCAGCGGGCGGTGTGCGACCCCGCCGGCAGCACGCCCTCGGCCAGCACGGCGATCTCGCGGCCCTGCAGGTCGAGGATGGCCAGGCGCACCTTCGTCTCGCGCGGCAGCGAGAAGCCGATCTCGACCGCGCCGCGCATCGGGCTCGGCCGCGGCGCCGCCAGGGCCAGCGCCCGGCCGGCGCCGTCCTCCACCGCCGTGGGCTGCACGAACGTGGCGGTCAGCGCCCTGTCCGCGTACATCGCCAGCGCGATGGGGTCGGCCATCGAGGCGGTGTCGCCGCTCCAGCCGGTGAAGGTCCAGCCGTCGGCCGGCACCGCCGACAGGGTCACCGTGCCGCCGTGCTGGTAGACGGTGCGCACCGGGTCCGCCTCCACCATGCCGTCACCGTCCACCGTCACGGTCAGGACGTGGGTGCGCACGTCCGCGGTCAGGTCGAGGGTGATGTCGCCGGACGCCTCGGCGATGTTGGTGGCGGACGCGAAGCCGGTGCAGCCGCCGTAGCGGTAGTACGAGGTCGTGTTCGGGGTGGTGGCCGGCCCGAAGGAGGTCTTGGCGGTGCTGCCCGGGAAGAAGTCGCCGGCGTTCGAGCCGGCGGCGCGCTCGAGTTGGTAGAGCCCGTCGGCCTGCTCGAGCGAGATGCCGTACCACTTCTCGCCGTTCGAGCTGTTCGCCGGCAGCGAGTCGCAGTCGCAGTTCCGCTGCCCGCGGTAGACGCCGCCGGCGACGCACTCGGCCTCGTTCGCCCGCCAGTAGTTGCGCGCCATCACCCGCTCGTCCACGTGGTAGACGAGCATGCCGTGGGCGGCCGCGCCCATGCGGATGAAGCCCTGGTCGAAGTCCATCTGCTGCCGGTTCTCGAACAGCCAGTACTCGTCGCCGTCCGAGCCGGGATAGACCACCTTGAGCACGGAGCCGGTGCTGTGCCGCGACACCGGCGGGAGCGTGAGACCGGTCACCGGCTCGGTCACCACCGTGGGCGTGACGAACCCGAGCTGCTCCAGCGCCCAGGCGCTCGGCCGCGCCGGCGAGTTGCCGGCGCAGTCGGGGTGGACGTTGGGCACGCGGTTCCACGAGCCCCCCGCCATCAGGCTGAACTGGCCGGTGCCGCTCGACTCGTAGCCGTAGTCGTACTCGTCGGGCAGGCCGAGCACGTGCCCGAACTCGTGCGCGTAGACGCCGACGGTGGGCAGCAGCGGCGCGACCTTCGCGCCGCCGCCCTCGCCGGTGGTGTTGCCGCCGGCCTCCGGCTCCATCGAGTAGTCGCCGACGCGCACGCCGTCCACGGTGAGCGCGGGCGGGGTGCGGCCGTAGCCGTCGTCGGTGGCGACGCTCCAGGCGTGCGACCAGATGAGCGAGTCGCCGCCGCTCCACTCGGCGCCCGAGCCGGCGTGCACGACGAAGAGGTTCTGCACCCAGCCGCCGCTGGCGTACTGCGAGAAGTCCACGTACGGGTCGGCGGCCAGCACCGCGTCCATGACCAGCCGCTGGACGTTGTTCGGGTAGGGGCCGAAGCCGTTGTCGAGGTCGCAGTAGTAGCTGTGGGCCTGCGGGGCGGTGAGCCAGCCGACCGTGCCCGGCAGGTCCAGCGTGACGACGTCCACCGCGCCGTAGGAGATGGTCTGGTAGTAGCGCTTGAGCGTGCGGACGGTGGTGGTGTCCGCGCCGCCGCGCACGTAGACGTCCCCGAACAGCATGCTGTCCCACACGGTGGGACGGAACCGCACCGCCGGGCCGCCGGGCGGCGCGTCGGTGAACCCGACCAGCAGCACGATGGCGCGCACCTCCGTGGCCGCGGTCCCGGACGTGCCCAGCGCGCGGGCGTCCGCCCTCGGCAGCGTGGTCGGCCGCGACACCCGGTTCACGTGGATGCCCGAACGCCCGACGAAGCGGGCTTCGACCTGGTTCTCCGGCACGGCCAGCCCCTGCGCCCGGTACGCCTGCACGATCTCCGGGTCGAGGGGCATCAGCGACGGCGCGACAAGCTCGGCGGCGGCGGGCGCGACGGGCAGGAGGACGGCGGCGGCGAGGAAGCAGGAGGCGAGGAAGCGGGATCGCATGGTCGGTCACCAGTCTCCGGGGGTCATGACGGACGGGGGCCCGCGGCGACGGGGGCCCGATTCATCCCTGATTGTCCGTCCGGGGACGGCTCCGTTCAAGTGCCGGGGCGGGCCGGGCTCGCCCGGGGCCCGCGAAACGCCCGCGGCCCGCGCGGACCGCGGGCCCGCACCGTGCGGGATGCCCGGCCGCGGCGCGCGCCCCGCGATGCGGGGCGCCGGCAGCGGGCTCAGCGTGTCGCGAGCGGCGCGCGCACGACGATGCGGCCGGCCACCCGCGCGATCCCGCCGGACAGCGCGCCGTCCCGGGAGGCGCGCGACAGCGCGCGCACCCGCTCGCCCAGCGGCACGACGTCCACGAACAGCGGCGCGGCGGTGTCGGCCGGCACCTCGAAGCGGGCGAGCAGATCGGCGGCGCCGTCCCCGTCCACGTCCACCGAGTCGGCGACGCTCGCCGGCAGCGCGGACGCCGGGGTCCAGGCCAGCTGCACGAACGGGGCCGGCGGTCGCAGGGGCGCTCGCGAACGGACCGGGTGGTTCACGACGATGGCGTAGCCGTCGCGGGCCAGCGTGTCGGCCGGCGCGCCGCCCGAGTAGACCGGGTCCACCTCCACGCCGGTGCCGGCCACCAGCCGCACCAGGAAGCCGAAGAGCACGAACGGCGCGAGCAGCATGAGCACGACCGTCAGGATCGCGCCCGCGTAGCCGAGGACCGCCTGCAGCCGCCGCATCGCGCCCCCCTCAGAGCACCGTCTCGAGCAGCTTCGTCAGCGTGTTGGCGATGATGCTGCCGCCGAACAGGGTGGCGAAGGCCCAGGCCGGGAACAGGTAGAGCAGGCGCGCCGTCTCGGCCGAGGCCGACAGCGACGTGCCGCGGATGTGCCAGCGCACCGCGCCCTTCGTGCAGGCGTCCACGCAGGCGCCGCACTTCATGCAGTGCATGCCGGCGCGGCCCTTCGCCACCGTGGCCTCGTCCAGCACCAGCGTCGGGCAGGCGCGGCGGCAGGTGAGGCAGTCGGTGCAGGCCGAGCGGTCGATGCGCACGTCGAAGACGCTGAGGTGGTTCGACAGCGCCTGGAAGGGACCGAACGGGCAGAAGAACGCGCACTGCGTGCGCAGCTTGGTCAGGAACGGCAGCACCACCACCAGCCCGAGGAAGAGCGAGCCGAAGATGGCGAACTGCACGCCGGTCACCAGCGAGGTGACCTCCGGGAACTCGGTCACCGCCTTGAACGGGCAGAGCCACGAGCAGTAGACCGGCTCGAACAGCGCCGCCGAGAGCAGGACGGTCGCCGCCAGCACCGCCCACGGCACCAGGCGCCAGCGCGGGTCCACGCGCCGCAGCCGGGGCTTCTTCGCCAGGGCGGCGAAGCCCTCCTCGATGCCGCCGAAGAAGCAGCCGTAGGCGCACCAGCCCTTGCCCAGCACGAGCGTCGCCGCGAGCCACAGTGCCACCATCGAGGCCACCGCGTGCGGGTTCGACGCCGTCGGCAGGATGGAGCCCGGGAAGATGAGCGTCTGCGTCAGCGCCGCCGGCACGATCATCATCGGGATGGCGAGGAAGCAGAACGGCGTGTTGCCGCCGAGCATCTGCTCGACGGGGATGGTCATCGAGCCGCGCAGGGCGACCAGGTCCCAGATGAACCCGACCGGGAAGAGGAAGCCGAGCGAGACGAAGAAGACGCGCCGCCAGCGGTGGGTGCGCCGGGTGCGCATCATCAGGAAGAACAGCGTCGTCATGAAGGCGAAGACGATCAGCCCGGCCACCTTGGGCGCGCTCCCCGGCACCTGCAACGTCTGGGAGAACATCAGCAGGCCCCACAGGGCCATGGGCAGGGTGAGCAGGAGCGAGCGGCCCACGGAACGCGGGCCGGGCGCGCGCGCGTCAGCTTCGGCTGGACCAGGCATGCAGGAGCACTCCGGTGAGGGCGACGAGACCGCGACCGCCATAGTAGACGGCGACCAGCCCGGCGGTGAAGCGGGCCACGGCCGGCACGGCGGTGAAGCGGCGCACCGCGCCGACGCCGAGGAACGGCAGAAACCAGACCATCGTGCCGGCGAAGAACAGGGCGAAGAAGCCCAGCGCCGCCGGGAGGCTGTGTGCCTGCGCGGCGCGCACGGCCGCGGCCACGAAGGGCGGGCAGAGATTCAGGCCGGTGAGCAGGCCGAGCACCACCGGGCCGAGGACGGGGCGGCGGAGCCACGCGGCGCGGGAGGCGCGCAGCGCGCCTCCCGCGC
>CAZSQE010000200.1:0-4734 GCA_964608905.1 uncultured bacterium
CCGGGGCGGCGCCCGCCGCCGGCGCGCCCGGCCGCCGTGCGTCGTCCACGCGCCGCTGCTAGACTCGCAGCAGCGCCCGTCTTCGAGCCGCCTTCCCACCGTCACCGAGAGGGCCCTGCCCCCGCATGAGATCCGGCCTGACCATCGGCGTCGTCATCCCGTGCTACAACGAAGAGAGCGGCGTGCGGGAGGTCATCGTCCGGATGCCCGCGGACGTGGACGAGGTCGTCGTGGTGGACAACAACAGCACCGACGGCACGGCCGCGGTGGCGTCCTCCCTGGGGGCACGGGTGGTCCCCGAGCGCACCCCGGGCTACGGGGCGGCCTACAAAGCCGGGCTGCGGGCGGTGCGCAGCGACCTGGTCGTGACCATGGACGGGGACGGGACCTACCCGCCGGAGGAGATCCCGCGGCTGGCGGACCTCCTCGTCGCGCGGGGGCTGGACTTCCTCTCGACCAGCCGCTTCCCGCTCGCCGACGGGCGCGCGATGGGGCCGACCAACCGGCTCGGCAACGGCGTGCTCACGCTGGTCTGCGGGGTCCTGTTCGGGCGCCGGCTGCGCGACAGCCAGTCGGGCATGTGGGTCTTCCGGCGCGCCGCGCTGGAGCGCCTGCGCCTCACCTCGGACGGCATGGCCTTCAGCCAGGAGATCAAGCTCGAGGCCCTGTCGCGCGGGCTGCGCTTCGCCGAGGAGCACATCCCCTACGGCGTGCGCTCGGGCCAGGTCAAGCTGCAGCGCTGGCGGGACGGCTGGGGCAACCTGGTGTTCCTCTTCCGCAAGCGCTTCGGGGCCGCATGAGCGACGCGCTCCAGCCCGCCCGCGCCCCGCACCGCTGGACCGCCCTGTTCGACCGCATCGGCGCGACCCTCCTCGTCCTCGGCGCCGGGGTAATGCTGGGCCAGCAGTACGTCGCCCCCAACAAGCGGGTCATCCCGGTCATCGCCGCCATCCTGCTGGCCGGGCTGGCCTGGCGCGCGGACATGGCCTCCGCCATCGGCGTGCTGGTGCTCGCCCTGCCCTTCCCGCGCCCGACCGTGTTCGGCAACACGAACCTGGCCTTCGTGCTGTTCCTGCTGGTCATCTGGCTGCTGCGCGTCACGCTGCGGCAGAGCGCCCTGCCCCGCAGCTCGCCCATGCACGCGCCCCTGGTCGCGCTGTTCGTCTGCTACGTCGTGTCCTTCTACAACGTCGAGCCGGCCAACGTGGGCGCGAGCCTGATGAAGTTCGGCCTCATGGTCGGCTGCTGGCTCATGTTCGTGGTGATCGCCAGCAACCTGCGGACGCAGCGGGACTTCGAGCGCGTCCTCGCCTTCCACGCCTTCTCCATCTTCCTGGTCTGCCTGGTCGCCGTCTGGGAGGTGACGCACCCGGGCGCGAACGTCTCGGAGTTCCTCTACTCGCCGCTGCAGTCGTTCCAGGCCGACGCCTCGCTGACGAACATCCGGGTCGGCTCGGTCTTCAGCGACTTCGAGCTGCTGTGCGAGTACTGCGCCCTCAACTCCCTGCTCGTCCTGTTCCTGTTCGCGCGCTCGCGGTCGCTGCTGACCCGCCTCGCCTACGGCGGCCTGCTGGTCTTCGTGCTGTTCGTGCTCTTCACCACCGTCACGCGCGGCGGGCTCATCGCGCTCGCGGTCGGCATCGCCTACCTGATGTGGACCATCCGGCGGCGGCTCACCTTCGTCGGCGTCACCGTGTCGCTGGCCGTCCTGATCGTCGGCGTCGTCGCCATGAACTCCTACGTCGCCACCTCGACCCAGTCCGGCGACCTCTTCGAGCGGCTCTTCGCCTCGGAGTTCCAGGGGCTGATCCCGGACTCGCGGGCCAAGGTGTGGCCGGAAGCGTGGGCGCGCATCTTCCAGCACCCGCTCATCGGCCATGGCCCGCTCTACACCGTGCTCAGCGGCGCGCGCGTCTTCCACTGGCCGCACTCGCTGTTCCTGTTCGTCGCGAACAACATCGGCTTCATCGGCCTGGCCGTCTTCGCCTGGCTGCTGTGGACGCTGTTCCGTCTCACGCGACCGATCACCGACGACCTGCGGGGCGGCGACTACGTGGAGAGCTACCTGCTCGTCGCCCGCACCCAGATGGTCGTGTTCCTGGTGGACGAGATCAAGATCGAGTTCCTGCGCAACGAGATCTACCAGTTCCAGGTCTGGCTCCTCTTCGCCCTGATGGTGGCCGCCCACCAGATCGCCCGCGCCCGGCGGGCCTCCGGGGCGACCGGCGTCGGTGCGGCGGCCGCGGCGTGAGCGCGGTCCGCGTCGCCGCGCCGGCGCCGCCGGCCGGCCGCCGGGTGCCGCGCCGGGCGTGGCTCGCGCTGCTCGCCCTCGCGCTGGTCCTGCGCCTCGCCGTGGTGGCGGTCAGCCCGCCGCGCATCTTCATGCCCGACGGCATCGCCTACGAGGCCATCGGGCGCGCGCTCCACGAGGGCCGCGGCTACGGCCTGCAGACGCAGCGCCCGCCCGGCTACCCCACGCTCGTCGCCGGCGTCTACGCGCTCCTCGGCCCCGACCTGACGCGGCTGCGCGTGGTGGAGGCGGTGCTCGGCACGGCCACGGTGGGGGTCGTCGGCGCCGCCGGCGCGGCGCTCTTCGGCGGCCCGGCGGGACTGGTCGCCGCCGCGCTCGCGGCCATCCATCCGGTGATGGCGCTGCTGCCGGCCACGCAGTACTCGGAGAACCTGCTGCTCCTGCTGGTCGCGCTCGCCTTCGCCGCGGCGTTCGCCGCCTGGCGCCGCGGCGGCGGCTGGCGCTGGGCCCTCACCGGCCTGCTGTACGGCCTGGTGCTGCTCGTCCGCCCCAACGTCGTCACCATGGTCCCCGGCCTCGTCGCCGGCCTGGCGCTGGCGCTGCGTCGGCAGGGACGGCCGTGGCTCGCGCCGGTGCTGCTGACCGGCCTGGCGGCGGCGCTGACCGTCGCGCCCTGGGTCGTGCGCTGCCACCGCGTGCACGACCGCTGGTTCCTGATCTCGACCGGCGGCGGGGCGTCATTCTGGCTCGCCAACAACCCCGCCATGACCGGGGCCAGCGACCAGCTCGTCAGCTACCCGCCGGAGTTGATGCGGGAGCTGACGGCGCTGCCCGGCCCGGCGTCGCGCGAGTCGCTCTTCTACGAGCGGGGCAAGGACTTCGTCCGAGCGAACCCCGGCCGCGCCGCCCGGCTGTACCTCGCCAGACTCGGCAACCTGTTCGCGCTCTACCCCGAGACCGCCACGCGCTCGTCCTTCATGAACGCGGGCGCTCGGGTCGGCCAGGGCGTCGTCAGCGCGCTGCTCTTCCTCGGTGCCCTGCTGGCGCTGCGGCGGTGGCGCTCCACCCCGGCCCTGTGGCCGATGGTGGGCGCCATCGCGACCTTCGCGCTGGTGAGCGCCGCCTACTTCACCGTCTTCCGCTACCGGCTGCCCTTCGAGCCGTTGCTGCTGTGGATGGCGGGGCGGGGCTGGGCCGGCGTGCTCGCGCGCCCGGCGCCGGCCGGGCAGGCCACCGGGGAGCCGCGCTGATGTGCGGCTTCGCGGCCTGGTTCGATCCCGCGGGCACGCCACCCGACCGCGCCTGGCTGGCCGCGGCGGCGGACAGCATCGCCCACCGCGGCCCCGACGACGCCGGCTACCTCGCCGAGCCGGGAATCGGCCTGGCCTTCCGGCGCCTCTCGATCGTGGACCTCGCCGGCGGGCACCAGCCGCTCGCCAACGAGGACGGCTCGGCCTGGATCGTCTACAACGGCGAGGTCTACAACCACGCCGAGCTGCGTGCCGAGCTGGAGTCGCGCGGCCACCGCTTCCGCACGCGCTGCGACACCGAGGCCATCCTGCACGCCTGGGAGGAGTGGGGCGAGGCCTGCGTCGAGCGGCTGCGGGGCATGTTCGCCTTCGTGGTGTGGGACGGCGGCCGGCGGCGCCTGTTCGTGGCCCGCGACCGCCTCGGCATCAAGCCGCTCTACTGGGCGCGCGCCGGCGGTGCCTACGTCTTCGCTTCCGAGATCAAGGCGCTGTTCGCCTTCCCCGGCGTGCCGCGCGAGGTGCACCTGCCCGGGGTGGTCGAGCACCTGACCCTGCGCTACACCGCCGCGCCCGGCACGCTCTTCGCGGGCATCGAGAAGCTGCCGCCCGCCCACCACCTGGTCGTGGACGCCCGCGGCGCGGTGGCGCGGCGCTACTGGGACGTCGCGTGGGGCCCGGAGCTCGACCTCGGCGACGACGAGGCGCTGGCCGAGGTCGAGCGGCGCCTGACCGAGTCGGTGCGGCTGCGGCTGATGAGCGACGTGCCCCTCGGGGCGCTGCTGTCGGGCGGCGTGGACTCGAGCCTGGTCGTCGCGCTGGCCTCGCGGCTCGTGCCGCGGCCGGTGCAGACCTTCTCGGTGGGCTTCGACGCGCCCGGCCCCTACAGCGAGCTGCCCTTCGCGCGGCTGGTGGCGGAGCGCTTCCGCACCGAGCACCGCGAGCTCGTCGTCGGCGCCGCCGACGTCGAGCGCGAGCTGCCGCGCCTGGCCTGGCACCAGGACGAGCCGGTCTCCGAGCCGGCCGCCATCCCCACCTTCCTCGTCGCCCGCCTGGCGCGCGAGACGGTCACGGTGGTGCTCACCGGCGAGGGCGGCGACGAGCTGTTCGCCGGCTATCCCAAGTACGCCTTCGACCCGCTGGCGCGCCGCATCGCCGCGCTGCCCGGGCCGCTGCGCGCGCTCCTGCTCGACCAGGTGGTGGACCGGCTGCCCTTCCGCTTCCGCAAGCTGCAGG
>CAZSQE010000201.1:0-4733 GCA_964608905.1 uncultured bacterium
CGCCAGCACCGCCACCGAGTAGGAGCCGCGCGCCGGGTGCAGCCCGGCCCGCTCCCAGTCGGCGCGCGCGAGCGGCGCCAGCCGCGCCAGCAGCGCGCGCCGCGCGGTGCGCCACTCCTCCAGAGCCTGCGCCGGGGACTGGCCGCGGTAGTCGCGCGACCGCTCGAGGCCGTCCATGCCGACGTCGGCCAGCACCGGGTGGGTCTCGCCCAGCAGCCGCTCGAGGCGAGGGGCGAACACCTCGCGGTCGCAGTCGCGCAGGTGGCAGAGCACCTCGATGGCCGACCAGCGCCCCGGGCCCGGCACGCGCCGCCAGGCGGCGTCGTCGTGCCGCGCGACGCGCTCCGCCAGCCGGTCCGGACCCTCCCCCAGCACGGCGAGGATGCGGTCCCACTCGAGGAAGCTCATCGGACCGCGGGCGTGCCCCAGCAGCCCGCCCGTGGCCGTGGCGGCCGAGAGCGGCTGGCCGTGGCCGCGCTCCATGAACGAGCGCGCCAGCGCCACGTAGTGCTCCCAGCCGCGCCGCATGCCGGCGCGGTGCTCGTCGGTCACCGGGGCCGCCACCTTGCCCGGCATCCCCACGACGATGCTCCCCGGCGGGACGACCTGGCGCTCGCGCACCAGCGCGCCGGCGGCGACGAGCGAGCCGGCGCCGATCCGGGCCCCGGTGAGCACGATCGCCCCCATGCCGACGAGGCAGTCGTCCTCGATGGTGCAGCCGTGGATGACGGCGCCGTGGCCGACGGTCACCCGCGCGCCGATCAGGGCCGGGCTGCCCTCGTCCATGTGCACGACGCTGTTGTCCTGCACGTTCGAGTCCTCGCCCACCACGATGCGGTCGATGTCGCCGCGCAGCACCGCGTTGAACCAGATGCCCGAGCGGGCCCCCAGCGTCACGTCGCCGACCACCACCGCGCCCGGGGCGACGAAGGCCGTCGGGTGCACGTCGAGCCGGTGGCTCCAGTCGCCGGGCCGCTGCCCGTCCTGCCGCGCCTCGCTCACGTGAAGCTCCTCCCTTCGCCCACGAACGGGTTGCCGGTCCGCTCCCGGCCGATGGTCGTGGACGGTCCGTGCCCGGGATGCACGCGCACCGCGTCGCCGAGGGCGAAGAGGCGCCCGCGGATCGAGCGCTCCAGCTCGGCGGCCGAGCCGCCGGGCAGGTCGGTGCGGCCGACCGACCCGGCGAAGAGCGTGTCGCCCGACCACAGGTCGTCCCCGCCGCGGAAGCAGACGCCGCCGGGCGAGTGGCCCGGCGTGTGGATGACCTCGATCGACTCCTCCCCCAGCGCCAGCCGCTCGCCGTCCGCCAGGTCCAGCACCGCCGCCGGCGCCGCCGCCGGCGGGAAGCCCCAGGTGGCGGCCTGCACGTCCAGCCTCTCGAGCAGCGGCCGGTCGGCCGGGTGCAGCCGGAACCCGCCGCCGAGCGCCTCCTGCACCGCGCGCATGCCGCAGACGTGGTCGTAGTGCGCGTGCGTGGCCAGCAGGTGGCGGACGGTCAGCGGCCCGGGCTGCTCCCGCACCCAGCGCACGACCGCGTCCGCCTCGAAGCCGGCGTCCACCACGGCGCACTCGCCCGTCCGCCCGCACACCAGCACGTGCGTGGCGTTGTCGAGCGGCCCGAGGCGCAGCGCGTGGTGCCGGAGAGCCATGTCAGATGACGTTCGCCTCCGCCGCCGTGCCCGCCGCCCCCGCGAAGCGCTCGAGCCGCGCCGGAGAGAGGTCAAGGCTCGGCTTGCCGTCCACGATCCACTCGGCGACGAGCTGCCCCACGGCCGGGGCGTGCATGAAGCCGTGCCCGCTGAAGCCGTTGGCCAGCATGAGCCCCCGCACCGCCTGCGGCGGGCCGAGGATCGAGTTGTGGTCGGGCGTCGTCTCGTACAGGCCGGCCCAGCCCTTCGAGATCTTGACCTCGGCCGCCTCGAGCGCCGGGACGCGGAACACGGCGGGCTCGATGATCCGGTCGAGCATCTCCGGGTTCACGCTCAGGTCGAACCCCACCGGCTCCTCGGGGTTGGCGTAGCCGAGCAGCATGCCGCCGCTCTCGCGGTGCATGTAGACGCCCGAGGTCATGTCCACGATCATGGGCAGGTCCTTGCGCGCCATCGGCAGCGGCTCGGTGACGAAGCAGTGGCGCCGCACCGGCGCCACCGGCAGGTCCACCCCCGCCCAGCCGGCCACCTCGCGGGCGTGCGGACCGGCCGCGTTCACCACCACCGGCGTGCTGATGGTGCCGGCGGCGGTGCGCACGCCGGTGACGCGGTCCCCCTCCATCACCAGCCCCGTCGCCGGCTCGGCGAACCGGAAGGCCGCTCCCAGGCGGCGGGCCTGCGCCACGTAGGCCTGCGTCACCCCGTCCGGGTCGCCCAGGCCGTCGTCGAGGCAGAAGGTCGCGCCGAGCAGGTCGTCCACGTGCAGTTCGGGCACGATCCCCTTCGCCTCGGCCGGGGCGAGCGTCTGCACCGGCAGGCCGAGCGAGCGCTGCATGTCGGCCTGACGCTGGAAGGTGGCCCACAGGTCCGGGTCGCCGAGCAGGAAGAGGTAGCCCACCGGGAAGAACACCGGGTCGGTGTCCATCTCCTCGGCGAAGGTCCTGAAGCGGGCGACGGACATCATGGAGAGGCGCACGTTGAGCGGGGTCGAGAACTGGGCCCGGATGCCCCCGGCCGCCTTGGCGGTCGAGCCCGTGCCCGCGAACAGCTCCTTCTCGACCACGACCACGCCCTTCACGCCCCGCCGCCCCAGCTCGTAGGCGATCGAGGTACCGATGCAGCCGGCGCCGATGACGACGACGGGTGCCGACGCGGGGAGCCCGCTCATGTGATCCTCCGACCCAAGCGCCGCAGCGCGACCTGCCCCCGGGCACGGGCCACCGAGGGAGGCGGCCCGGGGCGTGAACATGGTGCGGCGCGCCCGGGCCCGCGCGCGAAGCGTGGGTGGGGCGCGCTCGCAAGACCGGAGCAGTCTAAGTCAACCGCGCCGCGAAGGCGAATCGCCGGCGGCCGCGCGCGGCACGGCCGCGGTCAGCGCTTGTAGCCGATCTTCCTCAGGAAGTCCTTCCGCGCCTGCTTCGCGGCCTCGTCCTCCACGCCCTTCGGCGACTCGCCGTCCACCACGCCGGCGATGCCCGCGCCCAGCTCCGTCCGCGCCACCAGCGCCTGCACCGGGTTGGCGGTGGCGCAGAAGATCCGGCACACCTCCGGGCAGAGCTTGACGGCGTTCAGCAGGTTGATGGGATAGGCGTCCCGGAGCAGCAGGAAGAACGTGTGGCCGGCCGCCACCTTCCGGGCGTTGGCGACGGCGGCGGCGATGAGGGCCTCGTCGTTGCCCTCGGTGCGCACCAGGCAGGGCCCGGAGGCCTCGCAGAAGGCCAGGCCGAAGCGGGCGAGCGGCACGCTGGTGACGACGATCTCGGCCAGGTCCTCGACGGTCTTGACGAAGTGGGACTGCCCGACGACGAGGTTGCAGTCGGCCGGGATCTCGAGCGGGACGGGGATCAGTTCCATGGCGGGCCTCCTCGAGGCGCGACGCTACGGGGGCCCCGCGGGCCCGTCAAGACCGGGCGGGCGCGCCGCGGGCCGGCCGCGCGTCGCGGCCGGCCCGTCGTCGGCACGTCCTCAGCGTCCCCGGGCCCTGGCCTTGCCCAGGCGGTCCTTCGCCAGCTGCGCCTCCCCCGACAGCGGGAAGCGCTTCACCAGGTCCTCGAGCACCTGGCGGGCCCTGGTGGCCTGGCCCAGCTTCTCGCGGCTGAGCGCCAGCTTCCACAGCGCGGCCGGCACGCGGTCGCCCTGCGGGTCCAGCGCCTCGACCGCCTCGTAGGCCACGGCGGCGCTGTCGAAGCGCGACTGGGCGAAGTGGCACTCGCCCACGCCGTACTGGGCGTTGTCGGCCAGGTCCGTGGCCGGGAAGCGCTCCACGTACTCGCGGAACGCCGGCAGCGCGAGCGGGTAGCGTCCCTGCGTCAGGTCCTGCACCGCCTGCTCGTAGAGCTGGTTGGGGTCCGGCCCCCCGGGCACCGCCACGACCGCCGGGGCGGGCCGCTGCAGCTGGCTGAAGCGCCCCATCACCTCGTCGAGCTTGCCCTCGAGCCGGCCCATCTGCTCGAACAGGTCCTGCGTGGTGCTGCCGCTCGCCGCCCGCGTGCTCAGCAGGATGTCGCGCTGCTCGACCAGCTCGCGCTTCAGGTCGCCCAGCATCAGGTACGAGAGCGAGTCCCGCACCCGCAGGGTGTCCACCTGCGTGCGCAGGCTGTCGAGTCCGCCCTGCATGAGCGCCAGCTGCGGGGCGACGCAGCCCGCCAGCGGCAGCCCGAGCCCGAGCAGCAGCGCGGCCAGCGCCGCCGCACCGCGGGCGCCGGACGGGCGGCCCGCGCCGCCCGTCCCGGGGATCCCGCGGTTCATCGGAGCGCGAAGTGCGCGCGCCGGTTCTGGGCCCACGCCGACTCGTCGTGGCCCTCGGCGAACGGGCGCTCCTTGCCGTACGACACGGTCTGCAGCCGCGCCACCGGCACGCCGGCGTTCACCAGGTAGTCGCGCGCCGCGTTCGCGCGCTTCTCCCCCAGCGCCTGGTTGTACTCGGCCGTGCCGCGCTCGTCGCAGTGCCCCTCGATGGTGAGGGCGACGTCGGGGTTCTCGCGCAGCAGCCTCGCGGCCCGGTCCAGCGCCACCCGGGCGTCCGTGCGCAGGGTGTAGGAGTCGTAGTCGAAGAACGCGTCGGTGAAGTCGCCGGCCGTCACC
>CAZSQE010000202.1:0-4719 GCA_964608905.1 uncultured bacterium
GGCCACGGGGCTCGGCCGGTGCGGCGATGCTCGTTTCGGCCGGTCGCGCGGGCTCAGGGCGGGGGAGCCGGTGCGCGCCGGATGACCGGGACGGCGGCTACGAGTCCACGAACTCCCGGACCGTGGCGGCCACGTAACGGATCTGCTCCTCCGTCAGCTCGGGGAAGATGGGCAGGGCGATGGTCTCCCGCGCGGCGGCTTCCGCGTGGGGCATCGAGCCCTCCCGGTACCCGAGGTCGGCGAAGCACTGCTGCCGGTGCAGCGGCACCGGGTAGTAGACCTCGTTGCCGATGCCGCGTTCGTTCAGGAACTTCCGCAGCTCGTCCCGCTGCGGCACCCGCAGGACGTACTGGTTGTAGATGTGCCGGGTGCGCGGGTCGTGGTACGGCCGCACGACGCGCGAGCCCTCGAAGAGCCGGTCGTAGAGCTCGGCGTTGCGGCCGCGCTTCTCGCTCCAGCGGTCGAGGTGCCGGAGCTTGACCCGCAGGATCGCCGCCTGCAGGGCGTCGAGGCGCGAGTTGGTGCCGACCATCGAGTGGAAGTACTTGGGCTTGGAGCCGTGCTCGCGCAGCAGGCGGCAGCGCTCGGCCAGGGCGGCGTCCTGGGTGACGATCATGCCGCCGTCGCCGGCGGCGCCCAGGTTCTTCGAGGGGAAGAAGGAGAAGCAGCCGAAGTCGCTCATCGAGCCGGAGCGCCTCCCCTCCCACTCCGAGCCGATGGACTGGCAGGCGTCCTCGATCAGGTAGGCCTGGCGCCGGTCGCAGACGGCCTTGATGGCCGGCATGTCGCAGCACTGGCCGTAGAGCGAGACGGCGATGACCGCCTTGGTGCGCGGGGTGAAGGCCGCCTCCAGCTGCAGCGGGTCGAGGTTGTAGGTGCGCGGGTCGATGTCCACGAACACCGGCGTGGCGCCGTTGTTGGTGACGACGCCGGCGGTGGCGAAGAACGAGTAGGCGGTGGTGACGACCTCGTCGCCCGGGCCGATGCCCAGCGCCCACAGCGCCAGCAGCAGCGCGTCCGTGCCCGAGGCGCAGCCCACGCCGTGCGCGCACTGCGAGTAGCGCGCCACCTCCTCCTCGAGGCCGGCGATCTCCGGGCCGCCGATGAAGCGGCACGAGTCCATGACGCCCCTCACCGCGGCGTCCACGTCCCCGCGGATGGTCGCGTACTGGGCCCTGAGGTCCAACAGCGGCACGGTCATCGTGCCCTTGGCGGGCTCACCACTCATCGGGCTCGTCCTTTCTCCCAGCGGAAGACTACGAATCCACCCAACCCTGGTTCTCGAGCAGTTGCTCCGGCGCGACCGGGCGCAACGGCTTGGCCGGCCGCCCCATCGAGATCATGCGCGCCGGCAGGTCGCGCGTCACCACCGAGCCGGCCGCCACCAGCGCGTCCTCGCCGATGGTCACGCCCGGCAGGTACACGGTGCCGACGCCGAGGCGCGCGCCCTTCCGGACGGTCAGGCCCTTGAAGTGCTTGAAGCGCTCGGCGGTGCGGCCGACGAAGTTGTCGTTCGAGCACATCACGCCGGGGGCCACGAACACGCGGTCCTCGAGCGTCGAGTAGGCGGTGATGTACGACTCGCTCTCGAGCTTGCAGTAGCGCCCGATGTCGCAGACGTTCTCGACCGTCACGCCGCGGCCGACGATGGTGCCGCGGCCGATGCGGACGTCCTCGCGCACGGTGCAGAGGTCGGCCATCAGCACGCGGGCGTCGATCGCCGCGCCGCGGTAGAGCACCACCCCGGTGCCGACGATGCAGGTGTCGCCCAGCGTCAGCGGCGGCAGCTCGCGGTCCGAGGTGGTCGCCGAGTTGGCGGCCTTCATCGGGCGCTTGCCCAGCGTCGCGTGGTCGTCGATGCGCACGTCGTTGCCGATGGCCGTGCCGTCGTGGATGACGACGTGATGGCCGATGCGGCAGCCCGTGCCGACGCGGACGTCCGGGCCGATCACGCAGTACTCCCCGAGCGTGGTGCCGGCGCCGAGCACGGCGCTGGGGTGGACGACGCTGGTCATGATGCCTCCTGCCCGGCGTCCGCCAGGCGAACGGGTTGGCCGCCCCGCGTCAGCGAGGCCTGCGCGGCGGCGAGCACGCGCACCACCCGCAGGCCGCTGGCCCCGTCGGTGAGCGGTTGCCGGCGGTCGCGCACGCAATCGACGAAGTGACGGCACTCGAGGGTGAGCGGCTCCTGGAGCGAGAGACGCGGGATGAGGATGTCCCCGCTGCGGACGGTGAGCGCGTCGCCGTACGAGACGACCTGTCCGGCGCGGTCCACCCCCTTGTCGTAGACGCGGACCTTCTCGCCGGCCTCCATGTCGTCGAAGACCGCCATCTTGCGGCTGCCGACGACGGTGAACCGGCGGAGCTTGTGCGGGTCGAGCCAGGACACGTGCAGGTGGGCCAGCCTCCCGTCCGGGAAGCGCAGGTCCACGAACACCACGTCCTCGACCCCGGGCTGCAGGAAGGCCGAGCCGCGGGCCACCACGTCCACCGGCTCCGCGTCGACGAGGTGGAGGATGACGGAGAGGTCGTGGGGGGCGAAGCTCCACAGGGCGTTCTCGTCCCGGCGCACCTTCCCGAGGTTGACGCGCTGCGAGTAGAGGTACAGGAGGTCGCCCAGCTCGCCGCGCTCGACCAGGTCCTTCAGGTACCGCACCGCCGGGTGGTAGAGGAGCAGGTGGCCGACCATGAGGATGCGGCCCCGCTCGCGGGCGAGGCGCACCAGCTCCTCGGCCTGGGCCACGCCGAGGGTCATCGGCTTCTCGACGAGGACGTCCTTGCCGGCCTCCAGCAGGGCCCGGGCCAGGGGGTGGTGGGCGACCGCCGAGGCGGCCACGACCGCGGCCTGCACGTCCGTCATGCCCAGCAGGGCCTCCAGGGTGGGGACGGCGCGGGCCCCGGGATAGCGCTCGGCGGTGCGGGCGAGGCGGACGGGATCGCTGTCGTGCAGGGCGGCGAGCCGCGCGCCGGGCACGGTGGCGAAATTGCGCACGAGGTTGGCGCCCCAGTCGCCGGTGCCGACCACCGCGATCCCTACGGAGTCCGTCATCCTGATCCTCTCTCCCATCCCGAGACCGGGCCCGCGGGCCCGGGAGCACCCCCTGCCGGGGCAAGGCGGGCGAGCTTAATCCCTGCCCGTCGCGGGGGTCAACGCGGCGTGCCTGCCCGGTCCGCCACGTCGCGGCAGGTCAGGACCCGGTTCCTGCCCTGCCGCTTCGCCTCGTAGAGCGCCACGTCGGCCGCCTTGATGAGCGGCAGCGCGTCCTCGGCGTCGCCCGGGAACACCCCGACGCCCGCGCTGATGGTGATGCGGCCCGCCTCCTCGAGCGGGAACGGGTGCTCGGCCACCGCGCGGCGCATGCGCTCGGCCACCGTCATCGCCCCCTCGATGCCGGTCTGCGGCAGGATGAGCGTGAACTCGTCCCCGCCGTACTTGGCGATGAGGTCGAAGGAGCGCACCTGCCGCACCAGCAGCGCGGCCATCTCGCGCAGCAGGTAGGAGCCGCGCAGGTGCCCGTGACGGTCGTTGTAGCCCTTGAGGTTGTCCACGTCCAGCATGATCAGCGCCAGCTCCTGCCCGTAGCGCGCCGCGCGCTTCAGCTCGCGCTTGAGCGCCATGCGCAGGAACCGGTAGTTGTAGACCTGCGTCAGGTCGTCGGTGACCGCCAGCTTCTCGACGCTCTCGGACAGGCGCAGGTTCTCGATCGCCATCGCCGTCCACGCCGCCAGCAGGGTGAGCTGGTTGGCCTCGCCCGAGCTGAAGGCGGCCGCGCCGCGGCGGCGGAAGGCGGCGAGGTAGCCCGGCGTCTGCTCGCGCCGCCGCATGGGCACGAACAGCGCCGGGCCCGCGTCCAGCTCGGGGCAGGCGTCGGCCGGGTCCACGCGCGGGTCAGCGGCCAGGTCGGCGATGCGCACCGGGCGGCCGGCGTGCAGCAGCAGCCGGGTCAGCTTGCTCGCCTGGCGCGGGCAGTCGACCGGCGGGAGCTCGCGGCGCTCGGTGGTGACCGCCCGGCGCTCGAGCCGGCCCTGGTACGGGGCGAGCACCGTGGCGCCGTCGGCGTGGACCTGGGCGAGCGCGGACTCGAGCACGCGGTGCAGCAGGTCGGAGCGCGAGCCCAGTTCGGAGGGCCCCGTCAGGGCGAGCAGGCTGTCGAGGATCTTCTCGCGCTGCTGCATCGGGACTCCTGGGCCCGCGGGCCGTTGGCGACGCTCCCTCGCGCCCCCGCGGGCGCGCGCACGGGCGCCGCGGGCATGGGCCGGGACTCCCCCGGACCAGGCGGTTGGGTCAGATTCCGCTTCGGGGTCGCAACGCGTGTGCCACGGGGTCAGCGGAAGGGTCGATTCGGGGCCGGCCCCAGCAGCCGGAGCAGCAGGAGCAGCGTGCGGGCGCCGAATCCCGCCAGTCCGCCGAGGATCAGGAACCAGATGCCGCGCGCCTGCCATGGCTCCAAGCGGATGGCGGGACGCCAGTTGAGCCACGCGAACAGGGCCCACACCAGGCTCCCGGCGAGGATGGCCGAGACGACGGCCTGAACGGTCGTCCAGAAGCGCCACTCGCGCTCCCATCCGCGGGGCCGCGTTGTGAAAATCACCCGATTTCCGGGCCCCGACCGGGCGTCCTGCAACGTCTCCGTCCGGCCCCCGGCCAGCCTTTGGGCGGCCCAGAGGCGGGCCGCGCCGAGCAGGTACGCCTCGCGCCGCACGACCTGGAAGCCCGCG
>CAZSQE010000203.1:0-4706 GCA_964608905.1 uncultured bacterium
CGTCCGACCTGTCCGAGTTGCCCCCCGACGTCCCCGTCCCGCCCGGGTCGGGCCGCGGCGTGGCCTCCCGGATCCTGCACAACACGGTCCTCTTGACCGCCTCGTCGCTGGTCGTGCGGGCCCTGGGGCTGGCCATGGTCATGGTCCTCGCCCGCTACCTCGGCGCGACGGGCTACGGCACGTACCAGCGCGCCGAGGCGTTCGTCTTCCTCTTCAGCATCGTGGCCAACCTGGGGCTGGACTTCATCCTCACCCGCGAGGTGGCCCGTCACGGCCCGCGCGTCTCCGAGTACCTGTCCGGGGTGGTGGTGCTCAAGCTCCTGCTGGCCCCCCTCTGCCTCGCCCTCGTCCTCGGCGCCGCCTACGCGCTCGGCTACCGCGAGCCCCTCCTGCTCTGGGGCATCGGCTGCTACACCATCGTGCTGCTGCTGACCGCCCTAGGGCAGGCGTTCGACGGGGTCTTCCAGGGCCTCGACAACATGAGCTTCACCGCGATCGCGAACCTGGTGAACCAGTTCGTGTTCGTGGCCCTCGGCCTCGCGTTCGTCCTGCTCGGCAAGGACCTGCGCTGGATCCTCTCCGCCCTGGTCGTGGCGGCGGTGGTCCGGCTCGCTGTCTCGATGGGCCTGCTGGCCCGCCTGCGCATCGGTTGGACGCGACCCTCGCTCGGGACGCTGTGGTACCTGCTCAAGCAGTCCATCCCGCTCGCCTTCGCCGCCAGCTTCGTGGTCGTCTACGCGCAGCTCGACGCGGTGATGCTGGGCGACCTCAAGGGGGACGCCCAGGTCGGCTGGTACCGGGCCGGCGGCAAGTTCCTCCTCTTCTTCACCGTGCTGCGCGACAGCTTCCTGATGGCGGTCTTCCCGGTGTTCGCCGCCGCGCCGCCCGGCGACCGCGCGCGCCTGGGCAACCTCGTGACCCAGGCCGTGCGCTACCAGATGATCGTGGCCTTCTACTTCATCGTCTGCTTCATGCTGCTGCCGCGCATCGCCCCCAAGCTGCTGGGGGTGGAGTTCATCCCCACGGCGCGGGTCCTGCCCATCATGGCGCTGGTCCTCATCCCCTCGACGGTCAGCATCACCATGGGGCGCGTGCTGGTGGCCACCGGCAACCAGAAGCGCGTCATGATCGCCACCGGGATCACGCTGCTGGTGAACATCGCCCTCAACCTCGTGCTCATCCCACGCTTCGCCTACATGGGCGCGGCGGTGGCCAGGGTGGCGGGCGAGGTCGTGGTCGCGCTGGTGAACGTGTACTACGTGCACCGCTACGTGGCCCCCACGCACATGGTCCGCTCGCTGCTGCGGCCGGCGCTGGCGGCCGTGCTGGTGGGGCTCTTCCTCTACGCGCTGCCCGGCCTGCGCCTCTACGAGGCGCTGCCCCTGGCGGGCCTGCTCTACCTCGCCGCCCTCCTCGCCCTGCGCACCTTCTCCGCCGACGAGCTGCGCCGGCTGCGCCGGGCGGCGCACGAGGGGATGGCGCGCTGGCGCGGGAAGCGCGGGCTCGCGGCCTAGCCGGGGCTGCTCGCGGGCCGCGGGCCGGGGCCGCGGGCTCGCCGCCGATCCCGGCCGGCCCGCCCGGAGCTCAGCGCAGGCGGTAGACCCGGTAACCGTCCGCCGCGTAGACGCCCGCGAAGCTCCCGGGGTGGGCCGCGACGCAGGGCGCGGCGCCGGCCGGCAGGTCCTCCGGCCGCACGAGCACGTAGACCGGCCGGCCCGACTCCCGCAGCGCCGCCGCGTCGCCCGCGACGTCGCGGCAGGCGCCGTAGAGGTCGTCCATGACGGCGCGGCGGCGGCGGACCTCCGCGGGCGGGAAGGCGAACTGCTCGGTGCCGGTCGTCGTCCCGAGGTACAGGCGCCGCCGGCCGTGCACCATGACCAGGTCGCGCTGCCGCGCGTCGAGGAAGACGGCGTCCGGCTCGGTGCGCTCGCGGATCCAGGCGTAGACGGCGCTCTCCGCCGCGCCGGGCGCCGCTTTCGGGTCGGTGCGGCCGGCGGGGTCGGCGACGTAGCCGACCACCGTCATGGCCGGGCCGACGAGGAAGAGCACGGCGAAGAGCGCCGCCGCCGCGACCCGCCCCCGCCGGGCGGCCAGCCGGCCGAGCCAGGGGTGGAAGGCGGGGCCGGCGACGAGCGCCAGCAGGAAGAGGACCTGGAAGACGAACTTCGACTCGTTGAACACCGGCAGGTGCACGACCAGCGTGAAGAGCGTGGTGGCGAGGGCGTAGAGGGCCACGGTCGCCGGCACCGGCAGGCGCTCGCGGAAGGCCCGGCGCAGCGGCCCGCGCGCCAGCCACGCCACCACGGCGAGCGAGGTGAGGAGGGTCCACGGCATCTCGTAGCCGAGGCGCAGCGGCGCGCCGCCCGCGCCCATGCCGGTGGACGTCCAGCCCCGCGTGAGCCGCAGCAGGTAGGGCAGCCCCGCCAGCGCGCCGAGGGCGAGGGCCGCCGCCAGGGCCGCCACGCGCCCGCGCCCGGGCAGCCAGTCCCACCGGCGCGGGCGCAGCAGCATCGCCCCGAGGGTCAGGCCCAGCACCGGCACGGCGGAGAAGGCCACGACGCCGTGGAAGAGGAAGAGACCGCAGGCGGCGAGCGCCACCAGGACGAGGCGGCCGCGCCGCCCGCCGCCCAGCCAGTCGAGGGCGGCCCACAGCAGCAGGAGCAGCAAGACCCAGGCGTAGTTGAGCGCCGTGCCCTCGGTGAACTTGTCGAGCAGGCTCAGCATGACGGCGAAGGGCGCGCTGAGCGAGTGCAGGACGAGGTCGGAGAACGGGCGGACCAGGCGGAGCTGGCGCAGCACCTCCTCGGCGCCGGTGGTCTGGCCCGACAGCGCCTTGAGCAGCGTCAGGGGCCAGAGCAGCCACGCGCCGGCGTTGAGCCCGAGCAGCGACAGCGCGACCGCGCCGACCGCGGCGCGCTCGTCCCTCCACAGCAGCAGCGCGGCCCGCCGCACCAGCGCCACCAGGACGAACGCGTTCGCCACGTTGAGCAGCGCCATGGCCACGAAGGGCTCGCCGCCCAGGCCCACGAGCAGGGCCACGAACACGTGGTAGATCCACATGTAACTGCTGGAGGGGCCGGCGAAGTTGGGGCTCTCCGGCGGGATGCCGTGCTGCACGACCTCCCAGACCATCGCCGCGTGGAACCAGCCGTCGAAGTGCACCAGCACCCACGGGTTGGCGAGCGGCAAGGCGGCGACGAGCGCCGCGAAGCCGAACGCCCACCGCGGCCACGTCCGCCGCGCCGGCGAGCAGCATCCAGCCGAGGAGCGCGGCCAGCAGCGGGGACAGCGCCAGCCCCACCGTCCAGCGGCCGGGCTCGTCCTCGCGGCGGGCGAGGAAGCGGGCGGCCAGCATCCCGGGGAACACGCCCAGCGCCGGGTAGAGCGCGACGTCGCGCAGCCGGCCGGGGAGGAGGCCCGCGGCCAGCGCGAGCGCGCCGAGGAGCACGACCGGCACGGCCTGGCGGGCCCGGCTCACCGCGGCGGTCCGGCGGGCAGGCGGGCCGGCCACGGACGGCGCGCACTGCTCGGTCCTGCCGACGGGAACGTCCTCATCGCACCCCCGCTGTTCCGGTCCCTCGCGGCTCCGTTCCCGGCGGGCCGGGCCCGCGGACGGTGCCGTGCACCCTCCCGAAGCCGCGAGTACAGCACAGGCCTTCGCCGCCGGGCAAGGCGCCGGGCCCGCGCGGCGCGGCCCCGGGCCGGACGGCGCCGGGCCGGACGGCGCCGGCGCCCGCCCGCGTGCACGCCGCCCGGCGCGAGAGTAGCATGCGGCCCCGGGAGGGACGCTCTCCATGTCCGAACCGAACTCCGAGGCCCCGTCCGCGCCGGACCGCCCGTCCCGGCGGTGGATGCGGCGCGTGCGGATCGACCAGACCGTCGCCGGCCTGTGCCTGGCCCTGGGCGTCGTGATGCTGGGTGCCCACCTGGAATCGCGCTGGCTGGTGCGGCAGACGGCCGAGCGCGTCGTGGGCGGGGGGCGGCCGACGGTGGAGGAGCGGCTCACCCGCATCGTGGCCTTCGTGCGCGACTCGGTGCGGGTCAACCGCTCCCCGGCGGAGGTCTCGCCCGCCTGGGTGCGCCTCTACTACCGCCTCAACCCCCTGCACCCCGGTCCTGGGAGCGTGCTGCGCTGGGGGACGGACTACCGCGGCCCGTGCGGCTCGAAGTCCCGCGTGGTCAAGTCCATGCTCAAGGCCACGGGGGCGCAGGCGCGCCTGCGGCTGCTGCTCGACGAGAACGGGGAATCGGTCCACACCGTCGTCGAGGCCCTGGAGGGCGAGCGCTGGATCGTGGCCGACCCGACCTACGCCATCGTCTTCCACCGGCGGGACGGGCGCGGGGCCACGGCCGACGACCTCGCCGCGGACACCGCCCTCTTCCACGCGCACGTGGACACCCTCCCGGGGTACAGCCCCGACTACGACTACGACGCCCACACCCTCTTCAACTGGCAGAAGGTCCCGGTCGTGCTGCCGGCGGTGCGCGACGCGCTGACCCGGCTGCTGGGCCCCGAGCGGGTGGCGGAGATCAAGCGGCCGACGCTGTGGATGTGGCCGCGGCTCTTCTACGCGCTGGCCTTCCTGGCCATCGGGCTCGCCCTCGGGATCGTCTCGCGGCGCCGGGCGCGCCGCGCGCCGCCGGGGTCCGGCTAGGCTCTGTCTGAGAACGCCGCGTGGAGCGCGCCGGACCGAGGACGCGGCAGT
>CAZSQE010000204.1:0-4696 GCA_964608905.1 uncultured bacterium
GGGCTTTGGCGGGAACGCGTGGGAATCGAACCCACCTCGGACGCTCTGAACGCCCGACCGCAGGATTTGAAGTCCCCGGAGACCACCAGATCCCATTCGTTCCCGCACGACCGCCCACAGTAGCATCCGCCGCGCCGCCCGCGCCACCCGGCGCCGGCGGAGGTCAGGCCGTGGTGAACTCGATCGCGTGGGGCCCGCGGGCCACCGCCTCGCCGGCCTCGACCACCCACCCGCGGCGGCGGCGCAGCGCCGCCACCAGCGCGCCCGCGCGCCGCGGCGCGCAGGCGATGAGCAGCCCGCCCGAGGTCTGCGGATCGTGCAGGCCGAGCGCCAGCGGCTCGGCGAGCGGCTCCCCGCCCACGCGGTCGGCGAAGAAGGCGCGGTTGCGCTTGAGCCCCCCGGCCACCGCGCCGTCGGCCGCCAGCTCGAGCGCCCGCGGCAGGAACCAGTCCGGCCGCGGCCGCAGCCGCAGGGTCACGCCGCTGGCGTCGGCCAGCTGCGCCGCGTGCCCGACCAGCCCGTAGCCGGTCACGTCCGTGGCCGCGTGGGCGCGGAAGGCGACCGCCGCCTCGGCGGCGGCGCGGTTCAGCGACGCCATCGTGCGGGTGAGCCGGCGCGTCTGGGCCGGCGACAGGCGCCCCTGCTTGAGCGCGGTGGCGAGCACGCCGGTGCCCAGCGGCTTGGTCAGCAGCAGCCGGTCGCCGGGGCGCGCGCCGGCGTTGGTGAGCAGGTGGCGGCGCTCGACCACGCCGGTCACGCTGTAGCCGAACTTGAGCTCGGGATCGGTCACCGAGTGCCCGCCGATGATGCTCACCCCGGCCTCGCGCATCGTGTCCTGCCCGCCGCGCAGGATCTCGCGCACCACCGCCGGGTCGGTGGCCGGCGGCGCCGGCACGCACAGCAGCGCCAGCGCGGTGAGCGGCCGCCCGCCCATCGCGTAGACGTCCGAGACCGCGTTGGCGGCGGCGATCCGCCCGAAGTCGTAGGGGTCGTCCACCACCGGGGTGAAGAAGTCCACCGTCTGCACGAGCGCCGTGCCGCGCCCGAAGGCGAACACGCCGGCGTCGTCGAGCGTGGACTGGTCCACCAGCACGCGCCGGTCGCGCGTACGCGACGGGAGGCCCTCCAGGATGGCACGCAGGTCCGCCGGACCCAGCTTGGCCGCTCAGCCCGAGCAGGCGACCTGCGCCGTCAGGCGCACCTCGATGCGGCGACGCTCGCTCACGTCGGCGCGCCCGGCGCGATCAGAGGTCGCGGCCCACGGCCACGGCCTCGATCTCGACCCGGCCGCCCTTGGGCAGCGCCGCCACGGCGACCGTGGTCCGCGCCGGCGGCGAGTCGGGGAAGTGCCGCCCGTACACCTCGTTCATGGCGGCGAAGTCCGCCATGTCCACGAGGAAGACCGTGGTCTTGACCACGTCGGCCAGGGCCAGGCCGGCGCCGCGCAGCACCGCGGCGAGGTTGAGCAGCGCGCGCTCCGTCTGCTCGGCCACCCCGTCCCCCGCCAGCCGGCCGTCGGCCGGGAGCAGGCCGAGCTGGCCGGAGGTGACGACGAGCCGGTTGCCGCCGTGCAGGCGCACGACCTGGGCCTGGCTGTAGGGGCCGATCGCGGCCGGCGCGTCCGGGACGTTCAGCGGGCTCTTCATGGTCTCCTCCGGCGCGGTCTCACTCGACCGTGACGCTCTTGGCCAGGTTGCGTGGCTGGTCCACGTCGCAGCCCCGCAGCACGGCGATGTGGTAGGCCAGCAGCTGCAGCGGGATCACCGTCAGCAGCGGCTGCAGCATGGGCAGGGTCTGCGGCACGTGGATGACGTGGTCGGCATGGTGGGCCACCTCGGTGTCGCCGTCGGTGGCGATGGCGATGATGGCGCCGCGCCGCGCCCGCACCTCCTGCATGTTGCTCATCACCTTGTCGTAGGCGCCGTCCTGGGTGCACAGGAAGACCACCGGCATGTGCTCGTCGATCAGGGCGATCGGGCCGTGCTTCATCTCGGCCGCCGGGTAGCCCTCGGCGTGGATGTAGGAGATCTCCTTGAGCTTGAGCGCCCCTTCGAGCGCGACCGGGAACTGGTAGCCGCGGCCGAGGTAGAGGAAGTTGTTGTGGTGGCTGTACGCCTCGGCGATGGCGTGGATGGCGTCGCTGCGCTCGAGCATCGTCTCCATCTTGGCGGGGATCGAATCGAGCTCGCGCGCCACCCGGACGCCGAGTTCGGAACCCATGGCGCGCTGCCGGCCCAGCGCCAGGGTGAGCAGCGCCAGCACCGAGACCTGGCCGGTGAAGGCCTTGGTCGAGGCGACGCCGATCTCCGGGCCGGCGTGGATGTAGACGCCGCCGTCCGACTCGCGGGCGACGGTCGAGCCGACCACGTTGACGATGCCGAGCGCGCGCGAGCCGCGCCGCTGCGCCTCGCGCATCGCCGCCAGCGTGTCGGCCGTCTCCCCCGACTGCGAGATCACCAGCACCGTGGTGTCGTCCTCCACCACCGGGTTGCGGTAGCGGAACTCGGAGGCGTACTCGACCTCGACCGGGATGCGGGCGTGCTCCTCGATCAGGTACTCGCCGATGAGCCCGGCGTGCCACGAGGTGCCGCAGCCGAGGATGATGAGCCGCCCGATCTCCCGCAGCTCCTCGTTCGTCAGGTTGAGGCCGTGCAGCCGGGCGAGCCCCTCGCGGGTGTCGAGGCGGCCGCGCATCGAGTTCCGCACCGAGGTCGGCTGCTCGAAGATCTCCTTGAGCATGAAGTGGGGGAAGCCGCCCTTCTCGATCTGCGTCAGGTCCCACTCCACCTCTTCGACCGCCTTCTGGATGCGCTCGGCCCGGACGGTCGCGGTGTGGAAGCCGTCCGGGGTGAGCACCGCCATCTCGCCGTCGTCGAGGTAGATCACCTGGCGGGTGTGGTCCACCAGCGGCGCCACGTCGGAAGCGAGGAAGTACTCGCCGTCGCCGACGCCCACGACCAGGGGGCTGCCCTTGCGCGCGCCGACGACGGTGCCGGGCTCGTCCGCGCACATCACGGCGATGCCGTAGGTGCCCTCGACGTCGGCGAGGGCCTGCACCACGGCGGCCTCCAGCTTGAGCCCGCGCTCGCGGTACTTCTCGATGAGATGGGCCAGCACCTCGGTGTCGGTGTCGGTGTGGAAGACACGGCCCTCGGCCTGCAGCGCCGCCTTGAGCACGCCGTAGTTCTCGATGATCCCGTTGTGCACGAGGGCGATCCGCCCGCCGGCGTCCACGTGCGGGTGGGCGTTGACGTCGCTGGGCTCGCCGTGCGTCGCCCAGCGGGTGTGGGCGATGCCGACCGTGCCCGGCAGGCCGTCACGGATGAGGCGGGACTCCAGCTCGCGGATCTTGCCCGCGGCCTTGACCACGCGCAGCCCGGCCGGCGTGTGCACGGCGACGCCGGCCGAGTCGTAGCCGCGGTACTCGAGGCGCTTGAGACCCTCGATCAGGATGGGGAGGCAGGGCCGGTGACCGACGTAGCCGACGATACCGCACATGCAGGACGCCTCGCCTCGGATCGGGCGGCGCCCGCGGCGCCGCCCGATCCCGGATGGAGCCGGTGAACGGATTCGAACCGTTGACCGCTCGATTACGAATCGAGTGCTCTACCAGCTGAGCTACACCGGCTCTCGGGTCTCGGACGGCCGCGTGCGTGCGGTCCGGCCGGCGGCACGGCAATGAAGATGGTGCGACCCCCCAGAATCGAACTGGGGACACCGTGATTTTCAGTCACGTGCTCTACCAACTGAGCTATGGTCGCACCCGATGGTTCGGGCTCACCGGGACACCCGCCCGCCGCGGGGTCCGGAGCGCCACCGGCAGGCCCGGCACGACGGACACGATTATCACGCCCGCGCCGCGGGGGTCAACCCGGCCGGCCGGCCTCGCCCGCGCCCCGCCGGTCCGTGCGCGCCCGCCGCCGGTTCAGCCCGCCGTTCCGCCGGTCGCGGTTCTCCCGCACCGGCAGGCTCAGCGAGAACACCGTGCCCCACTCCCCGTCGCTGCGCACGCGGATCTCCCCGCCGTGCTCGCGCACGATCTGCTGCGCCACGCCGAGCCCGATCGCCGGGCCGCCGGCCCGCTGGCTGGCGAACGGCACGAACAGTTGCTCGAGCAGGCCACCGGGCTCGTGCGGGCCGTCGTGCGCCACCTCGAGCAGCACGGCGGCGCCGGCCTGGCGCGACTCGAGCCGCAGGCGCCCCCCCGCGCTCACCGCGTCGAGCGCGCTCTCGAGGATGTTGGCGACCACCCGCCGGATGCGCTCGCGGTCGAGCAGCAGGGACGGCAGCCCCGGCGCCAGCTTCTTCACCAGCCGCACCCGCCGGGCCGCCAGCTCCGCGCCGGCGGCGGCGAGCGCCTCCTGCGCCACCGCGTTGAGGTCCTCGAGCCGCAGCGCGCCGGGCGCCGCCGTGTAGCCGGCCTGCTCGGCCAGCAGCCCCTCGAGCCGCGCGCTCTCGCGCAGCACGATCTCGAGGTACTCGCGGGCCGGGTCGTCCTCGGCCAGCGCCCGCTGCGCCCGCCGGGCGAAGGCCCCGATCGAGGCCAGCGGGTTGCGTGCCTCCTCGGCCATCCGCACCGCCACCTCGCCGACGTGCGCCAGCCGCTCGGTCCGCTCCAGCCGCGCGGCAGGCCGGCGAGCAGCAGCGTCGCGACCTGGCCGCGCGGCTGGAGCGGACCGAGCGGCCAGGTCGCGAC
>CAZSQE010000205.1:0-4685 GCA_964608905.1 uncultured bacterium
GGGCGGGACCGCCCGACTATAGCGCAGAGCGGCCCGGGGGACGGCGCGGCCGGACTCCCTGTGTCCCGCGTCCGCGGCGGCAGCGACGCGGGTCGTCCGGGCCTACGCGGCGCGGCCCTCGGGGAACGGGTGCCGGCCCCTGAGTTGGGCCACCACCTGCCGCGCTTCGAGCGGGTCGAGAGCGAGGCCGAAGCGCACCGGCTTGCCGTCGTAGCGGAAGCTGATGCCGGGCCCGCCGATGCCGACGACCCGCAGCGCGGCGCCCGCGGTCTCGGCCGTCGTCACGTCGGGCGCGCGGTCGCCCGGCGCCAGCCGCAGCTCGGGCAGCGGCGGCAGGTCGAGGGCGCGCAGGTCGCGGATGCGCTCGAGGGCGTACGCCTTCGTCGGCCCGAGGCCGAACGCCTCGCGCTGGATGACCAGCGCGTCCGGGCGCATGCGCACGCGCTCGTGTCCCACCAGCATCCAGACGCCGATGCCGAGCGCGGCCGCGCCGCCGAAGGTCCAGCCCGCCAGCCACACGGCGAGGAACAGGCGGACCATCGGCGGCCCGGGGCCGAGGAGCTGGCGCAGGGCGAAGACCTCGCCCGCGACCCAGCCCACCAGCCACAGGGCGAGGAAGGCGACCACCAGCCAGATGCGCGGCGCCGGCACGACGACCTCCAGCCCCTCGGGGCTGTCGGTGATCGTGGCCCGCGTGCCCGGCGTGCCGGCGACGTCCATGCCGCCCCCGGCCCCGCTACTCGCCGCCCGAGGCGGTGTGGCGGATGACGCCGTTGTCGCCGACCGCCCAGCCGCGCCGTTCGTCGACGAAGTGGACGCCCCGCAGCGGGTGCACGCTGGACGGCGTCTGCGGGCGCCAGCTCGCGCCGCCGTCGTCGCTGCGCAGCACGAAGCCCGCGGTGCCGTTCCAACCCACGGCGTAGCCGGTCGCCGCCGTGGGGAAGCACACGCCGGCGGACTGGTAGAGGCTGCCGGCGTTGCCGAGACCCCAGGCCACCGAGTCGGCGGTCGCCGCGGTGCGCGCCACCGTGCCCTGCAGTCCGACCGCCACCGCCTGCTCGGCGCTGCGGCGCCACAGGCCGCGCAGCGACTGGCCGGTCACCGACGGATTCACGGTGAACCAGGCGCCGCCGCCGTCGTGCGAGCCGACGATGACGCCGTTCTCGCCCACCGCCCAGCCGTCGTCCCCGGCGAACATCACGCCGTTGAGCGTCTGTCCGCCGCGCCAGCTCTTCGACCAGGTCGCGCCGCGGTCCGTGGTGGCGA
Organism: uncultured bacterium; assembly: GCA_964608905.1. Taxonomy (GTDB): domain Bacteria; phylum Eisenbacteria; class RBG-16-71-46; order RBG-16-71-46; family RBG-16-71-46; genus JANXPZ01. The sequence goes on from CAZSQE010000205.1 coordinate 1,267, forward strand.
GAATCTGCCCGTTCGTGCCCACCGCCCAGCCCACGTCGCGGCCGGCGAAGAACACGTCGCGCAGGCTCTCGCCGCTGCCGACGGTGGTCAGGCGCGTCCAGGTCGCGCCGCCGTCGAGCGTGTGCAGCACCGTGCCGCCGTCGCCCACCGCCCAGCCCTCGAGCGCGCCGGTGAACCAGACGCCCCACAGGTCGTAGGTCGTGGGCACCCGCCGCGTCCAGTTCGCGCCGGCGTCCGTGCTCGCGAGCACCAGCCCGCCGCCGCCGACCGCCCAGACGCGGCGTCCGTCGGCGTCGGCGAAGACGTCGTGCAGGTCCTCGCCCGCGTTGCTGGTCTGCACGAGCCAGCCTTCGGCCGTCGGGTAGACCAGCACGACGGCTTCGGCGGACTGCCCGCCGCCCGAGACCACGAGCCGGGCCGAGCCCTCGCCCCGGGCGGTCACCAGCCCGGAGGAGCCGACGGTGAAGACGCCGGTGTCGGTGGACGTCCAGTCGAGACGGCCGGTGTAGGGGTCGCCGGCGGTGTCCGCGGCGACGGCGGCGAACAGGCGCGTCTCGCCCACGTCGAGCGTGTCGGCCGCCGGGCTGACGACGATGGAGGACAGCGGCGGGATGGCGACGGGCGCGACCGGGTTCTTCTCCGACCCGCAGCCCGCGAGGAGGACCAGCAGGCCGAGGCCGGGCATCAGGCGCTTGAGGTTCGCAGTCATGGCTCGCCAGGGTTCGGGTGACGGGGTGCGGTCGGCCGTGCCGCCGCGGGACCGGCTCTGCCCTTGCAATATTAGCGCCGGGGAGCCCTGTTGCGGCCACGTGAGTTACGGCGCCGCCCCGATGCAGGATGCGGCCCGGCGGCCACTTTCTGCGCGGCGGGGCCGCCCGGCGCCCCGCCTTGAGCCCGCCGGGGGCTTTCCTCTAGCTTGGGCCGTGCCCGCCGTCTGCGGCCCGGTCGTTCCGCCCCTTCCCAGGAGACCCGATGCTCGAGGTCCGCGACATCGTCAAGACGTTCGACGACCGCCCGGTCGTGAACCACGTCACGTTCGAGGTCCACCCCGGCGAGATCTTCGCCCTGCTCGGGCCCAACGGCGCCGGCAAGACCACGCTCATCCGCATGATCACCGACATCCTCCGGCCGGACTCCGGCACCATCCGGCTCGACGGCCACGCGGTCGGGGGCGACTCGCGCGAGCGGATCGCCTACCTGCCGGAGGAACGCGGGCTGTACCGCCGCGTCTCGCCGCTCGACGTGCTCGTCTACTACGGGCAGCTCAAGGGCCTCGGCACCCGCGCCGCGCGCGCCGCCGGGCTGGCGCTGCTCGAGCGCATGGACCTGGGCGAGTGGGCGACGAAACAGGTGCAGACGCTGTCGAAGGGGATGCAGCAGAAGGTGCAGTTCTGCACCGCGCTCATCGGCGAGCCGCGGCTGCTCATCCTCGACGAGCCCTTCACCGGGCTCGACCCCCTCAACACCCAGCTCTTCGAGGAGATCCTCGCCGAGCGCCGCGCCGCCGGCGCCACCGTGCTGCTCTCGACCCACCAGATGAACAAGGTCGAGCAGCTCTGCGACCGCGCCCTGATGATCAACCACGGCCACATGGTGCTCTACGGCCCGGTGCGCGAGCTGCGCGCCCGGCACGCCGAACACGCGGTGATGCTGCGCTGCGAGGGCGCGCCCGCCGCGGCGGGCGCCGTGCCGCCCGCCGGCGTGACGGGGGTGCGCTCCGTCGAGGCGGTGGACGGCGAGTGGAAGCTCATGCTCGAGCCGGGGGCGACCCCGCAGTCGGTGCTGCGCGAACTCTGCGCCGCCGGCGTGCCGGTGGTCTCGTTCGCGGTCGCCAGCCCGCCGCTCGAGGACGTGTTCGTGAAGGTGGTGCGCGAGGGCCTCGGTCTCGACCACGGCCTCAGCGGCCCGCCCGAGCCGGAGCCGGCGAAGGGAGGCGCGCGATGAAGCTCTCGTGGCGGCGGGCCTGGATCGTCGCGCGACGCGAGTACCTGGCCACGGTGAAGCGCAAGGCGTTCCTGCTCACGCTGGTCGCCATGCCGCTCTACTTCGGCGGCATCATGGTCTACGCCACCCGCAGCGCCGACTCGAGCCGCGTCGAGACGATGCGCAGCTTCACCCACCTCGCGGTGGTGGACTCGTCGGACCTGTTCGCCGGCGCGCCGCGCAGCATCACCACCCGCGTGGCGGTGGACCCCACCGGCGCGCCCGGCAAGGAGGAGACGTTCCGCACCGTGGTCGGCTTCCTGCCCGACCAGGCGAGCCTCGAGGCGTCGCTGCGCGCCGGCCGCGCACGGCGCGGCCTCGTCGTCTCCGCCGATTACCTCGAGTCGGGCCGGCTGCGGCGCTACTCGCGGGCGGAGAACCTGCTCACCTCGGGCGGCGGCTCCCGCGCCGTCGAACGCTGGCTGGCGCAGGGCCTGCTCGCCGGGCGGATGGACTCGCTGCGCGCCGAGCGCGTCGCGCGCCCCGCGGTGAAGCTCGACGACTACACGCTCGGGCGCGACGGACGGTTCGAGCTGCGGGACGAGCGGCGCGAGGCGGTGGAGTTCATGGTCCCGTTCCTGTTCTCGATCCTGCTCGGCACCTGCATCATCACCGGCGGCCAGTACCTGCTGCAGGGCCTGAGCGAGGAGAAGGAGTCCCGCATCCTCGAGTCGCTCCTGTGCACGCTCTCGGCCGACGACCTGCTGGCCGGCAAGCTCCTCGGCCTGGGCGCGGCGGGCCTGACGCTGGTGGCGGTGTGGATGAGCGCGGGGCTGCTGCTGGGCGGCCCGATGATGGCGCTGGCCAACGTCCATCTGCCGCCGGCGCTGCTGGCGCTGGCGCTCGCCTACTTCCTGCTCGGCTACCTGTTCTACGGCAGCCTGATGACGGCCATCGGCGCGGTGACGAACAACATGCGCGAGGCGCAGCAGTTCGCCATGATGTTCACGTTCGCGATCTTCCTGCCCTTCATCCTGATGACCGCGATCCTCGGCGACCCGGGCGGGCCCACCGCCGTCGGCCTGTCGCTGCTGCCGCCGACCGCGCCCACCACGATGATGCTGCGCCTGGCGCTGCCGTCGGCCGAGGTCCCGCCGTGGCAGTTGGCCGCCTCGCTGGGGTTGCTGGCGCTGACCTGCTGGCTGGTGATGCGCGGGGCGTCGCGCGTGTTCCGCATCGGGCTGCTCATGACGGGCAAGACGCCCAGCCTGCCCGAGATCCTGCGCTGGGCCCGGCCCGGGAAGTAGCGACGCGGCGGGGGGCGCGCCGGAGCCGGATGCGCGGGACCGGCCCGGCGTCCGCCGGCGTCGCGGCCGGGCCTTCGTCGCCGCACGATGGGACTTTCGTAGCCCCACCGGGCATTCCGACCGGCCGGCGGGCATCCCGGAACGCATTCCGCGAGGCGCACTTTGCCCTTGGCGCCCGGGTCCCCGCGC
>CAZSQE010000206.1:0-4683 GCA_964608905.1 uncultured bacterium
GGCACGAGCAGCCCGGTCTCGTCGCGCCGCACCGAGTCGCGCAGGCCCGGGCTGTCGGCCGCCACCACCGCCGTGCCGCAGGCCCCGGCCTCGACCACGGTCAGCCCCCAGCCCTCCTTGGGCGAGGGCTGCACCAGCGCCCAGGCCTGCTGCAGGGCGCGCACCTTCTCCACCGCCGGCAGGAAGCCGCGGAACTCGACCGCCCCGCTCACGCCCAGCCGCGCCGCGGTGCGCTCCAGCACGGGGCGGAAGGGCCCGTCGCCCACGACCACGAGCCGCGCGCCCGGCACGCGCTCGCGCACCCGGGGCAGCACGCGCATCGCCCAGTCCACGCCCTTGTAGCGGCGCAGCCGGCCGAGGAAGACGATGGTCGGCACCGCGCTCTTGGCCACCGTCGGGTCGTGCCGGTAGGTGGCGTGGTCCATGCCGCAGTGCACCACCGCGATCCGCCCGGCGGCGATGCCGCGCCGCACCAGGTCGTCGCGCGTGCTCTCCGAGATGGCGAGGAAGCGCGAGCGCCGGTAGGCCCACGGGATGAGCGATTCGAGCAGCACGACGTAGGCCGCCACCGGCGCCGACGCCTCGAGGAAGGCGGTGGCGCCGAACAGGTGCGGCACGATCGCCGCGACCGGGGCGCGGGTGAAGGCCGGGGTGAAGCACGGCGCCTTGTTGATGTCCTCGACCACCAGGTCGGGCGCCGGGTCCGCGAACTCGCGCCGCAGCACGCCGGGGACGACGAGGTTGAAGTTCCACCAGTCGCCGCGGCGCACCACCCGCAGGCCGCGGTGCTCCGCCTCGGGCGCGCCGCCGGGGAAGCCGCAGGCGAGCCAGGTCACCCGCCAGCCGCGCCGCACCGCCTCGAGCAGGATCTCCTCGAGGTGCAGCTCGGCCCCGCCCGCCTCCGGGTGCGCCGGGTCGCGGAAGTTGACGGCGAGCAGGTGCGGCGCGCCGCTCATGGCTTCTCGGCCACCGTGCCGATGACGTGGCAGGTGTAGAGGGCCCAGCGCCGCCGCGCCAGCCGCGCGCGCAGCGCCGTCCAGCCGGCGTGCCAGCCGCGCGGGCCCCGCAGCTCGAGCGGCAGCGACAGGCGCAGCCCGCGCCGCAGCGCCTCGCGCAGCACGCGGTAGCCGAGCCCCGGCACCATCCACTCGCCGTAGGTGCGCCGCACCCGCAGGCCGCTGGCGGCGAGCAGGCGCTCCAGCCCGGCCGGGGTGAACTGCGTCTCCCAGCCGGCGAACCAGCGGTCGAGCGCGATGAGCGTCTTCTTCATCAGCGTGTAGAGGTGGAAGGTCTGCGGCACGTCCACCACGACCCGTCCGCCGCGCGCGGCGACGCGCGCGTTCTCGCGCAGCAGCGGCATCGGGTCGCGGAAGTGCTCGAGCAGGCCCTGGTGGAAGACGACGTCGAAGGCGCCGTCGCGGAAGGGCATGCGCAGCGCGTCCGCCTGCACGAGCAGCACCGGCACGCCCTGGGCGCGGGCCTGGCGCCGCACCAGCTCGAGCGAGGCGGGCGAGTAGTCGAGCACCACGCCGGTGGCGCCGTCGCACGCCAGCGCCAGCAGGTCGCGGCCCGAGCCGGCCCCGACCTCGAGCACCCGCCGGCCGGCGACCGGGCCCTCGGCGCGCACCTCGCGCGCCAGCCGCTCGCCGGTCGAGTAGGTGCGGTCGAGGTCGGCGTGCCCCCTCCAGTAGGACTCCCAGTGCTCCAGCGTCGAGGCGCGCCGCGCCGGCGGTCCGCTCGTCGTCACTACTCCCCCCACTGCAGGCGTTCGCCGAGGAAGCGCGGCAGCCCCGCGTCGAGGATGCGCTGCCGCGCCGTGCCAAGATCGTAGTCCACGCGCACGTGCCGCACCCAGCCGCCCGCGTCGTCCCACAGCAGGTAGCCGGCGCGCGGGTCGCCGTCGCGCGGCTGCCCGACGCTCGGCGCGTTCACCAGCCAGCGGGCGGCGGGCTCGAGCGCCACGTCGGCGGCGCGGCCGTAGGTCACGTCGCCGCTCGCGCGGTCGAGGCGGAACGAGCCCGGGTAGTGCGAGTGCCCGATCAGGCACAGGTCGTCGGCGAAGCCGTCGAACTCGAGCCGCGCCTCCTCGACCGACAGCACATAGTGCCAGGCGCGCGGCTCGGCCGGCGAGGCGTGCACCAGCAGGGCGCCGCCGTGGCGCCGCTCGTAGGGCAGCGACTCCAGCCAGGCCCGGTTCTCCGGGCTCAGCACCGTGCCGGTCCAGCGCGCCGCCTGCGCCGCGTTCGAGGTGAAGTCGCCCAGCCGCCCCCGCCCGCACACCGCCACGTCGTGGTTGCCGATCACCGCCGCCGCCAGCTGCGGCCGCAGCCGGTCGAGGACCTCGTTGGGCGAGGCGCCGTAGCCGACGAAGTCGCCCAGACAGAGCAGCTCGGCGGCGCCGGCGCGCTCGACGTCGGCGAGCACCGCCTCGAGCGCCTCGAGGTTGCTGTGCACGTCGGACAGGACGGCGCGCAGCATCACAGCTCTCCCGGGCGCAGGCGCCGCGCCACCTGGTCGAGCACGCCGTTGACGAAGCCGCCCGACTCGGCCGAGCCGTAGCGCCGGGCGATCTCGACCGCCTCGTCCAGCACCACCCGCGCCGGCGTGCCCGGGCGGGCCAGCAGCTCGGCCGCCGCGGCGCGCAGCACGGCGCGGTCGGTGGCGGCGAGCCGCTCGAGCGGCCAGTGCGCGCAGGCCTCGCGCAGCGACGCGTCCACCTCGGCGAGGCGGGTCTCGAGCAGGGCGGCCACCTCCCCGACCAGCGCCCGCTGGTCGGCGCTCCACGAGCCGCCCTCGGCCACCGCGTTCCAGGTGGCGAGGAAGCCGTCGCCCGTCAGGCCCTCCTGGTAGGCGACGCGGAACGCCAGCTCGCGCGCCACGCGGCGCGCGGTGCTGCCGCGGCGCGGCGCGGCGCCGGCGGCCGGGCGCACGCGGCTCACCGCCGCTCCGCGCGCAGCCGCGCCATGCGGATGGCCGCCAGCGCCGTGCCGACGCCGGTGTGGCCGACCACGCCGCCGGTGCGGGCCTCGACCTGCGCCGCGTCGTGACAGGCCAGCACCCCGTTCAGCACCGGCACGCCGGTGGCGAGCGAGACGTCGAGCAGGCCGCGCGCGCACTGGTCGGCCACCAGCCGGAAATGCTCGGTCTCGCCGCGGATGACGACGCCGAAGGCCAGCACCGCGTCGCAGCGGCGCTGCCCCTGCGCGTCGCGCGCCGCCCAGCGCGCCGCCAGCGGCAGCTCGAGCGAGCCCGGCACCCAGGTCACGTCGGCCGCGTCCACCCCGGCTCCCTGGCGGCGCAGGGTCTCGAGCGCCCCGTCCACCAGGCGCTGGACATACCTTTCGTTGAAGCGCGCCGCCACCACGCCGAAGCGCAGGCCGCGGGCGTCCGGGTCGGGCCGGGCCGCCGGGTCGCTCACGTCTCCCCCAGGTGCAGCCCGAGCAGGTGCCCGAGCTTGTCGCGCTTGGTCGCGAGGTAGCGCCGGTTGTGCCGCGTCGGCCGGATGCGGATGGGCACGCGGCGGACGATGTGCAGCCCGTAGGCCTCCAGCCCCACCACCTTGCGCGGGTTGTTGGTGAGCAGCTCGATGCGGCGCACGCCGAGGTCGGCGAGGATCTGCGCGCCGATGCCGTAGTCGCGCAGGTCCGGGGCGAAGCCGAGCTTCACGTTGGCCTCGACCGTGTCGAGGCCCTTATCCTGCAGGGCGTAGGCGCGCAGCTTGTTCGCCAGCCCGATGCCGCGCCCCTCCTGCCGCAGGTAGAGGAAGACCCCGCGGCCGCGCCGGGCGATGGCGCGCAGCGCGGCGTGCATCTGCGCGCCGCAGTCGCAGCGCTGCGAGCCGAACACGTCGCCGGTCAGGCACTGCGAGTGCACGCGCACCAGCGTCGGGCCGTCGCCGGAGAGGCGGCCGCGCACCAGCGCCAGGTGGTGGTCCCCCTCGAGCGTGCTCTCGTACAGGTGCAGGGTGAAGTCGCCCTCGGGCGTGGGCAGCGGCACCGACACCACGCGCCGCACCAGCTTCTCCTTGCGGCGCCGGTGCTCGATGAGCTGCTGGATGGTGAGGATCCCCAGCCCGTGCCGCCGCGCGTAGCGCTCGAGCCCGCCCAGCCGCATCATGTGGCCGTCCTCGGTGAGGATCTCGCACAGCGCCCCCACCGGGCGCAGCCCGGCCAGCCGGCACAGGTCGGTGACCGCCTCGGTGTGCCCGGCGCGCCGCAGCACCCCGCCCGGCACGGCGCGCAGCGGGAAGACGTGCCCGGGCCGCACCAGGTGGCGCGAGCGCGAGCGCGCGTCGGCCAGCACGCGCAGGGTGCGGGCGCGGTCGAAGGCCGAGGTGCCGGTGGTGGTGCCGGTGCGCGCGTCCACCGACTCGGTGAACGGCGTGCCGTACTTGGCGGTGTTGCGTTCGACCATCAGTTCGAGGCCGACGCGCTCGGCCTCCTGCGGCTCCATCGGCGCGCACAGGATGCCGCGGCCGTGGGTGAGCGCGAAGTTGACCATCGCCGGCGTCGCCTTCTCGGCGGCGAAGATGATGTCGCCCTCGTTCTCGCGGTGCGCGTCGTCCACCACGATGACCATCCGCCCGGCGCGGATGCGGGCCGCGGCCTGCTCCACCGTGATGCGGACGTCGCCCCCGGCCGCCGGCGCCTTCCGCGCCGGCCGTTTCGCCGCGCGGGCTGGCCG
>CAZSQE010000207.1:0-4671 GCA_964608905.1 uncultured bacterium
CGGCGGCCGCGGGCGAGCTGCTGCGCCGGGCCTGGCTCGGGAACGTCGTCGAGCTGGCCAGCGTGCTCAACCAGGCCGCGCGGCGCGCCGGCCCGCGGGCGGTGATCGAGCCGGAGGACCTGCCGCGGGACGCGCCGCCGTCCTGGAGGGCTGCTCGCGCGCCAACTACATCCGGCTCATGCGGCGCCTCGGCATCGTCCGCGCCGACGTGGCGACGGACGTCCCGCCCCAGCCCTGGGCGAAGATCGTCGGCGTGGTCTGACGGGCTCCGTCGCGCGCGTCACGCCGGCGGCCTCCCGCGCGGACGCAGGCGGCGCGCGGCCCCCACCGCGACGAGCAGCAGGGTCAGTGCCACCAGGATGGCGGGCGCCGCCGGCAGGTCGAAGCGGACGGCGCCCAGCAGTCCGAGCAGGCTGCCGAGGAAGGCGAAGCCCCAGCCCACGGCCAGCGCGGGCCCGGTGCGCGGCGAGACCATGAGGCCCGCCACCGCCGGGATCACGAGCAGGCCGAACACCAGCAGCACGCCGGCGATCTGCACGCTCGAGGTGACCACCACGCCGAAGAGGCCGTAGAAGGCCAGGTCCCACCAGAACAGCCGGCGTCCGCGCGCCGCGGCGGCGGCGGGGTCGTCGGTGATCTCGAAGAACGGCCGCCGCAGCAGGACGTGGACGAGGCCGATCGCCGCGTAGAGCACGGCCACCCCGACGACATGCGCCGGGTCCACCATGAACAGGCTGCCCACCAGCGTCTCCTTGAGGTGCTCGGGCCCGGCCGGGCTCTTCTCGAGCACCAGGAAGACGGCCGCCTGGGCGGTGGCGAACACGATGCCGATGAATGCCTCGAGCGGGGCCCGGTGCTCCTGTCCGCGCAGCCAGGCGAACAGGGCGGCGCCGATGACGGTCATGCCGAGGGCGAGCAGGTAGTTGAGCGGCCCGCGGTCGTGCAGGCCGAGCACGACCGCGAGCGCGACGCCGAGCGCCGCCATCTGCGCCAGCGCCAGGTCCACGAAGATGACCCCGCGCCGCACGATGTGGAACCCGAGGTAGGCGTGGATCCCGGCCAGCACGAGGCTGGCGAGGAGCGCCGTCCAGAAGAAGGGGAGTCCCAGCGCCGCGCTCATGGCCGGGGCAGCGGGCGCGCGGCGGCGAGCCGGGCGAACAGGTCGTCGAAGTGGGCGAGGTAGCTGCCCGCCTGCGGGCCGTCGCAGGAGGGCGAGACCCTGACCGTCGGCACCCCGCAGGCGCGGGCGAGGAAGCGGCCGGCGTCGTCGGAGAAGTAGGGCTCCTGGAGCAGGGCCGCCACCGGCCGCCGGGTCGCGATGGTCACCAACTCCTGCAGGTGCCGCGCCGTGGGCGGGATCCCGGGCACCGGCTCGGCGGTGGCGGCGATCTCGAGGCCGAACGCCTGCCCGAAGTAGACCCACGAGGAGTGGTAGGTGAACACGGTCCGCACCGGCAGGCTCGCCGCCGCCCGGCGGCCCCGTTCGTGCACCTCGGCCGCCGCCGCGGCGAACGCCTCCGCGCGCGCGGCGTAGTCGGCGGCGTGGGCGGGGTCGAGCCGGCCCAACTCGGCGGCGACGACCCGGGCGACGATCGCGCCGTTGCGCGGGTCGAGCCAGTAGTGCGGGTTGCCGAGCGGGTGCACGTCGCCCATGGCCGCCGTGACGGTCGTGGGCTTCTCCAGCGGCGTGATGCCGACGCCGCAATCGAGCACGCGCAGCCTGCCGTTGCGGGACCCGTCGATGATGCCGTCGGCCCAGCGGTCGAGCTCGAAGCCGACCTTGAGGTAGAGGTCGGCGCGCGCCACCCGCACCATGTACGAGGGCAGGACCTCGACGCGGTGCACGTCGGCGGTGGGCCGGGCGACGGCGAACGTCTCGACCCGGTCGCCCCCCACGGAGGCGGCGATGGAGGCGAGGTCGTTGATGGACGCGGCCACCCGCAGCTTCGCGCGGGCGGGGCCGGGGACGAGCGCGACGAGCGCGAGGGCGGCGAGGACGGTCACGACACGCAAGGGGAGTCTCATGGTCTCGCTCCGCTAGAACCGGTGGGCCCGGTGTGGGCCCATCGAGTAGATGACGCGCAGGGTGAGGGTGTTCACCGCCGGGCCCTCGTCGCCGCCCGGGCGGACGTGCTCCCAGCCGAGGCGGAACGCGGTGGTCTCCTCCATCAGGGAGAAGCCGGCGAACAGGCCGATGGCCTGGTCCCAGGTCCGGTCCTCGTCCGCCCGCTGCCAGCGCTCGTAGGAGGCGCCGACGTTGTAGCGGAGGGCGAAGTTGTAGTCGGCGAAGACGTACCCGCCCCAGGGAGTGAGGCGATGCGATTCCGGTCCCGCCTCCTCCTCGTGATGGTGCACCTCCTCGCGGTCGAGGCGCAGCCACTCGCCCTGGAGCAGGACGTAGGAGCGCGGCGAGGTCCAGAGCTTGGCCTTCGCGTCGGCCCCGAGGACGGTCGTGCGCGTCGCGGCGGCCACGTCGTTCGTGCCGTGCAGGGCCGACACGCCGAGGTCGAGGCCGGAGCGCTCCCCGAGGGGCAGGAAGGCCGACAGGCGCCCCAGCGCCGCCGGGCGCGGCCCGGCCTCCTCCTCCTCTTCCTCCCCCTCACCTTCGTGCACGTGCGCGTCCTCGTGGAACGAGTCCCCCTGTAGCCAGTCCGCGGCCGCGGTGATCGCGACGTCGCCGGCGGCCGGCAAGCGGGCCGAGAGGCCGAGGCCGGTCTCGATGAGCGCCTCCTCGCCCGGCAGGTAGGCGGCGAGGACGCGGAACCGCCCGGCGAAGGGATAGACGTGCGGGTGTTCGGGGTTCAGCCGGCCGAAACCCGCGCGGTACCGGCCGCCCTTGAGCGCGAGGCCGCCGGGCAGTCCCCGCACGAGGTCGAAGTAGCCCTCCTCGAGGTGGACGTGCCCGTCGTGCAGCGCGACGGTGAACGTGCCGCGGGCGTAGGGGTTGAGATACGAGTCGAAGACGAACTCGGTCTCGCCGAGCTCGATGCCCGCCCGTTCGCGGGCGGCGTCGGCGGGATCGTCGGTCCAGTGCAGGAACGGCTGTCCGACGACCGAGATGTCGGGATTGACGACGCCGGCACCCGCCGTGACGGGGAGCAGCGCCGGGCAGGACAGGAGGCCGATGACGAGCCACCGGGGCATGGGAAGACTCCTTCCGAGGTCGTGTCGAGCAGGGCCGGCGCCGGCGCCCTCCCGGTCGCTGGAACGGGGAGGCGCGGGATCGTCGGCTCGTGGGAAGGGCGCGCCGGGGGGCGCGCGGTCAGGACCTCAGCGGGCGGGTGGAGCGCGGCACGCGCGGGGGCCGACGCGCCGGACACGGGGCGCCTCGGGCGCGGTGGTGCTCACGTCGCCGGTCAGCCGCGTCAGCGCCGGGGCCGGCGCGGCTTCGGCGGCGATCGCCGGCGTCTGGCTGAGCGTGCAGAGAGCGCAGGCGTGCTCGTCCTCGCCGGGGGTGTGGTGGTGCAGGCCGGCGGCGGCGAGACCGAACAGCAGGAGCGCGGCCGGCAGCAGGAGCAGCCGACGCGCGAGCGTCCGGGACGAGGCGTGGAGTGGGAGCATGGGTCCGGGTGTCCCGGCGGCGCCGGGACGGATGCATCCTAGCACGCGGCCGCCGGCGCGGGTGTCACGGCGGTGTCAGAGCGGGGCCCCGGTTCATGGGGAGGATCGTCGTCGCCGCGGTCGGGCCGCGGGCCCGGAGGCCCCGTCCCGCGCGGCGCGTCCGACCGGTCGGCGTGCGCGTGTTCCCGCCGGCTCACGCCGGCTTGTGCGCCCGCACCTTGACCGAGACGACGGCGGCGAACGCCTCGCGCCGCGGGTCGCCCGCGGGGAGGGCCTCCAGCCCCACGGTGTAGGCCCGCTCCTCCGCCACCTCGACGCCGACGAACCCCGCGTCGCGGATCATCGCCAGGTACTCGTCCTTCATCGCCGCGCCGGCGACGCAGCCGACGTACAGCGCGACGTCGCGCCGCTGCTCCTCCGCCAGCGGGCGCGTGAGCACCAGGTCGCTCACCAGCAGGCGGCCGCCCGGCCGGAGCGAGCGCAGCGCCTCGCGGAAGACCCGCGGCTTGTCGGGGGAGAGGTTGACGACGCAGTTCGAGATGACGCAGTCCACGACGGCGTCGGCCACCGGCAGGTTCTCGATCTCGCCGAGGCGGAACTCGACGTGGGCGTAGCCGCCGCGGGCGGCGTTGGCCCGCGCCTTCGAGACCATGGCGGGCGTCATGTCCACGCCGATGACGCGTCCGGCCCCGCCCACCTCGCGCGCGGCGAGGAAGCAGTCCACGCCGGCGCCCGAGCCGAGGTCGAGCACCGTCTCGCCGGGGCGCAGCGCGGCGTGCGCGAGCGGGTTGCCGCAGCCGAGGCCGAGGTCCGCGCCCGCGGGCAGCGCCGCCTGCTGCTCGGCGGTGTAGCCCAGCGTGAGCAGCACGTCGGGGCAGCAGCCGTCGCCGCAACCGCAACCGCTGCGCTTCCCCTCGGCGATCTCGCCGTACTTCTCCCGCACCACGTCGCGGATGTCGTCGTTCCCTTCCATCGTCGGCTCCCTCGCGTTCCCCCGGCCGCACGGGCCGGGCGTGCCCCGAGGTTAGCACGCGGGAGGCCGGTCCCGCCGTCGCGCCGGCCGGAGTCCACCGGGGGCCGGCGCGGGTCCGACGCGCGGAGGTGGGCGGG
>CAZSQE010000208.1:0-4655 GCA_964608905.1 uncultured bacterium
CGGGAGTCTAGCGCAGGCGGCGGGCGCGTGTCGCGGGGGCGCCGCGGCGGCACGGGCCGGCTCCCCGTCCCGCGCGTGACGATTCCTTCGGTCCGCCGGGGGACCCTGGCGGGCGTGCCGCCGCCCTACGCTCCGGGCGTCGCGCCCCGTCCGAACCGCCGCTCGACGTACTCGTCGAGCAGCCGCAGGAAGTCCTCGGCCATCGTCTCGCCGCTGAGCGTCGCGGCCAGCTTGCCGTCCACGTAGACGGGGGCGCGCGGGTCCTCGCCGGCGCCGGGCAGCGAGATGCCGATGTCGGCGTGGCGGCTCTCGCCGGGGCCGTTGACGACGCAGCCCATCACGGCGACGCGCAGGCCCTCGGCGCCGGGCGCGGTCTCGCGCCAGCGCGGGACGCGCTCCTGGATGTGCGTGAACACGCGCGCGGCCAGTTCCTGGAAGAGCGTGCTCGTGGTGCGCCCGCAGCCGGGGCACGCGACGACCTGCGGCGCGAAGCGGCGCAGGCCGAGCGACTGCAGCACCTGCTGGCAGACGCGCACCTCGTCGGCGCGCTCGCCACCGGGCGTGGGGGTGAGGCTGACGCGGATGGTGTCGCCGATGCCCTCGGCGAGCAGCACGGCCAGCGCCGCGGTGCTGGCGACGATGCCCTTCATCCCCGGGCCGGCCTCGGTCAGGCCGACGTGCAGCGGGTAGTCGCAGTCGGCGGCCAGCGCGCGGTGCACGGCGAGCATCTCGTCCACCTCGCTCACCTTGGCCGAGAGGACGATCCCGTCGTGCGGCTGGCCGAAGCGCTCGGCCATCTCCGCCGAGCGCAGGGCGCTCGTGCGCATGGCCTCGAGCCGCACCGCGCGCTCGGGCCGGGGCTCGGCGCGCCGCGCGTTCTCGTCCATCATGGTGGCCAGCAGCGCGCGGTCGATGGAGCCGGAATTCACGCCGATGCGCACGGGCCTCCCGTGCTCGCGCGCCACCTCGATCATGCGGCGGAAGTTCTCGTCGAGCCGCTCGCCGACGCCGACGTTGCCGGGGTTGATGCGGTACTTGGCCAGCGCGCGGGCGCACTCGGGGTGCTCGGCGAGCAGCTTGTGCCCGTTGTAGTGGAAGTCGCCGACCAGCGGCACGCGCACGCCGCGCTCGTCGAGGCGGCGCCGGATCTCCGGCACGGCCGCGGCGGCCGCGGCCGTGTTCACGGTGAGGCGCACCAGCTCCGAGCCGGCCTCGGCCAGCGCGGCGACCTGCGCCACGGTGGCCGCGACGTCGGCGGTGGCCGTGTCGGTCATGGACTGCACCACGATGGGGTGGTCCGAGCCGATGGGTACGCCGCCGACCACGCAGGTGACGGTCCGGCGGCGCGGGCGGGGCGCGACGTCCTCGATGCAGGGGCTCATGCCGGCAGGTTAGGCAGGCCCCGTGGGGCCGTCAAACCCGGGCCGCCGCGTGCCGGCTCCGCCGTGGCTCGGGCGGGGCGCGTGCGGAGGCGTCGCCCCGCCGCCGCGTCCGGGGACGCTACCGCGCCTCCTCCGCGCCGCAACCGCAGTCGGGCGTCACCACGTTGTACTCGACCGACTGGAGGTCGAAGCGGCCGTAGACGAAGTCGCCCTCCGGCGCCCGCCACACGGCGTCGCCGTGGGCGGGCAGGCGCCCGCCGCCGAAGTCGCGGAAGTCGCGCACGGGCGTGGACCAGGGCAGGCGGCGATAGGTCTTCCCGTCGGCGCTCAGGAAGCGGTCGTGCGACACGAAGTCCGCGAGGTCGCCGTTCGCGTCGAAGTGCAGCGTGGCGCGGATGGTGTGCCCGGCGTTCGTGTACGCCGCCTCGACGGTCCGCGCGTCGATCTCGCGCCAGCGCACCGGGGCGCCGACGAGGGCGCCGGGCGCCAGCACGCACAGGTCGTTGAAGAGCGTGACGGTCTCGCCCTGGTCCATCTCGGGGCCGCGGGCGTCCACCACGTCGAAGAGCCCGGCCACGCGGATGCGCATGGTCGCGCTCGGGCCGCGGTAGACGTGCAGGCCGGCGAGCGGCACGCCGGCCTGCGCCGCCTCCATGAGGAAGAACCGCGCCGGCCGGTCGAAGAAGTCGTGCTGCTCGGAGCGGAAGCGCATCCACTTCCCATCGGGCGCGGCCTTGAACGTGCCGGTGAAGCGCGCCCGCACGTCGCGCACCCGCGGGCGGCCCACGACGCCGGCGCGGCGCAGCCAGGTCTGCACCGCCGGCGGGAACGTCCCGAGCTCCTCGTCCCGCACGACGGCCGCCGTGGTCGGCCGGCGCATCGCGCGCTGCACCTCGCGCTGGTAGGTGGAGGGCAGGCTCGACGGCGCCAGCTCGACGAGCGCCAGGGCCAGCGGCACGGCGAGGAGCACGTTCGCGATGGTGCCGAAGCGCGCGTCCCCCCAGGCCGTGAGGATCAGGACCTGCGAGAGGAGCACCGCGGGGACCGCCGCCAGCCACCACCAGCGCGGCGCGACGAAGAGCAGCGCCGCGGCCGCCACGAAGGCCAGCGCGGCGACGAGCCACAGCACGCCCAGCGGGCGCGGGACCGGCTGCTGGAGCTGCGCGACCGGGGCGAGGCCGAACGCCTTCACGAACCCCAGCAGGTGGATGAGCCCGTGCAGCGCGAGCAGGACGGCCAGCAGGATCCTCATGCCGCGGGACGCTACGGAGCACGGCCGCCGCGGTCAAGCCGCGCGCTTCAGCCCGCGCGCTGGGCCAGGCCCGCCCCGAGCGGCAGCGAGGCGGCGAGCGCCGCGACCAGCGCCGCGTAGCCGAGCCCCGCCAGCAGCCGCCTGGACCGCGGGATGCGGTCGTAGCCGGGCACGGGATGGCGCCAGCGCTGCACCAGCGTGACGAGGCCCACCAGCATCACGATGAAGAGCAGGGGGGAGCGCGTCCAGACGAGCGCGGCCAGGCCCAGCGCGTAGCCGGCGATCCAGAACGTGCGCGTGAAGGCGCCGGCGATGCGCCCGCCGTCGAGCGGCGAGACGGGGAGCAGGTTGAAGAGGTTGATGAGCACCCCGACGTGCCCGAGGGCGCCGAGGAAGGGATCCTGCCGCAGCCAGGCCGCCAGCAGCACGGCCCACGCGGCCAGCGAGCCGACGAGCGGGCCGCCGAAGGCGACCTTGGCCTCGACCCAGGCGTCGCGCGGCAGGCCCTTCATGGTGATGAACGCGCCGAGGAAGGGGATGAACACCGGCGCCCCGGCGGGGATGCGCTCCTTCCACAGCACCAGCGCGTGCCCCGACTCGTGGACGAAGATGAGCAGCACGAAGCCCAGCGCGAACGGCAGGCCCCACTGGGTGGCGTAGAGCCCCACCGACAGCGCCATGGTGCCGAGGGTCTGGAGCTTGAACAGGCTGGCGACGAAGCCGAGGAACTTGAGCTTGGTGGCGAGGAAGACGAGGCCGGCCAGGGCCCCGCCCAGCGCCGTGTTGCGTCCGGCGTGGCCGCGCGGCCGCGCCGCGTCCGGTTGCCGCTTCGCCGCCGCGCCCTGCTGCAGGCCGCGGTAGACGGCGCGCAGGTTCTCGAGTTCGCGCTGCTCCTGGGTCGGCTCGCTCACGCGGCCTCGGCGGGCGGGAGCCTGACCGGCGCCGGCATCTGCCACGCCTGCCACAGCACGATGCCGAGGAAGACGAAGTCCATGACGCCGAAGCCCAGGGCGGTGATCTCCATGAAGGCGGCCGGGCTGGGCGGGACCAACGGAACGCGCCAGGACTCGTGGCGCTCGGCCAGCGTGCGGTTGATGAACGTCGCGTTCACCAGGTAGGTGGCGGCGAAGAAGCTGACCAGCGCCACGCCGGCCGACAGGAGCTGCAGTCCCTGCGAGCGCTTGCCGCCGGCGAAGCGCACCGTGGCCCAGCCCACGCAGAAGCCGATCGCCACCGCGACGAGGCCGAAGGAGATGCCGGTGAGGGCGGTGAAGCCCCACCACAGCGCCGCCCCGGCCGCGCCGCCCAGCACGGCGCCGAGCAGGGCGTTCGGGTAGTTCACGTCGGTGGACATCGCGGCCACGACCTGCTCGAGCTCCTGCCGGAGCGCCGCGTGGCAGGAGCGGCAGAAGGCGCGGTCGTCGGCCTGGACGCGGTCGCCGGGGCGCAGCCGCGTGCCGCAGCGGGCGCAGCTCTCGGCGGCCACGGCCGCCGCTTCGTCGGGTGTTCCGGTGACGGGTTCGTTCATGAGGGGCCTCCCTGGCCGGCATCCTGCACCGCGCCGGCGCGCCCCGTCCACAGGGGATTCGGGCGGCGGGAGCGCTCGAGGAACGGGGCCAGCTCGGCGCCGAGCGCGTCGAGCGCGCCCTGCAGTCGCCGCGCCAGCTCGGCGAGCAGGCCGGCGCGGACCGCGGCCCCGTCGCCGTCCGGCGTGAACGCCTCGTGCACGGCGATGGGCTCGGCCACCCGCAGGTGCGCGACCCGCGGGCCGGCCGGCACGGGCACGACGTTGTGCAGGGCGTTCCGCCAGCCGGCGGTCAGCAGGCAGGAACGCTGGCGCTTGAGGTTCTCGGCGATGGCCTCGAGCGTGAGCGTGGGCGCGTCGTAGAGGTCCCGCGGGAAGCCGCTCAACCGCCACAGCTCCCCGTAGAGGTCGCGCTCGCGACGGCTCTCGGGGCGCGACGCCCGCCGGGCGCGGTGCTGGATGCGCGCGGCCACCGCTACTTCGAGGCGCAGCACGC
>CAZSQE010000209.1:0-4648 GCA_964608905.1 uncultured bacterium
TCCACGTCGGCAAGTTCCTCGTCGTCAAGTCCGACCGGGAGTCGCGATGATGCGCGCCCGCACCGCCCTCGCCGCGGCGGCCCTCGCCGCCCTCGCCCTCGGCGGCCTCGCCGGCTGCTCGAAGCAGCTGCGCCCGATCCAGAACCAGCCGCCCGAGACCTACGTGTTCGTGCGCGGCCAGCTGGACACCGTCAGCCACCGCGTGCGCCTCTACTGGTTCGGCACCGACCCGGACGGCGAGGTGGCGAAGTACGCCCTGCGCTGGGTCTACCCGCCGCCGGCGCCGCAGGCCCCGGCCTGGGACACCATCCCGGCGGTGATGCCCGGGGTCGGCACCGACTCGGTGTTCACGATGCTCACCGGTGACTCGTTCGTCGTCATGCCCCGCTTCGAGATCTTCGCCATCGACAACGAGGGCCTGGCCGACCCGACGCCGGCGGTGCAGACCTTCACCCTCAGCAACATCGCCCCGACGGTGACCATCGCGGACCCGCTCGGCTCGCGCGACTCGACCTACGCCTCGGTCACGCTCAGCTGGACGGTGAACGACCCCGACGGGGGCGGGCCCGGCCAGTACTGCCGCGTCTGGCTGGACGGCAACGAGGCCGCCTACGACTCGACGACGGTCTACGCGTTCACCCTGCCCAGCGCGCGCTTCCTGCAGGGCGGCGAGTACCTCTCCGGCTTGCGCACCGTGTACGTGCAGGCGGTGGACGACGGCGGCCGCGCCGGCCCGCCCTCGAGCATGACCTGGTACGTGCGGGCGCCGGCGGAGGTGCTCACGAACCACCAGGGCCGCCTGCTGGTGGTGGACGAGGTGCCGAGCACCGGCTCCAACAACTCCCTGTTCGACGCGTTCTACAAGGGCGTGGCCGACCTGCTGCCGGCGGGCACCTACAGCGTGCTGCGGCCGCAGTTCAACTCGCGCATGTTCCGCAGCGAGCGCGACGTGGCCCAGACGCTGCGCCAGTTCCAGGCGGTGCTCTGGTACCGCGGCGGCGAGACCACGGTCTCGTCCTGGCTGCGGACCTACCAGGACAGCATCGGCGGCTGGCTGGACGGCGGCGGCAAGCTGTACGTGGACGGCCTGTACCTGATCCAGGGCCTGCGCACCCCGGGCGCCCTCCGCGAGGAGTGGGTCACGCGGCGCTGCGGCAGCACCGGCCTGGTCAACTGCTACGCCTACGTGGGCAACGGGGCGATCGATTCCACCGCCGGCTGGAGCTTCCGCGCCGGCAGCAACTTCCGCTCCTCCCGCTACGGGGAGACGCCGCGCGCCCTCGTGGCCCCCTTCGCCGCGGCCGACTCGAGCGGCGGTGTGCGGGTCTTCGCCGTCACCGACACCAGCAACGTCGCCGTCTGGGGCATGGAGGGCCAGATGCAGCCGCCCAACCTGGGCTTCGAGGCGCCGGTGGGGGTCTCGGTCCCGCAGGGTAACGGCGGCCGGCTCACCATCCTGACCCTGCCCATCCGCTTCCTGACCGCGACTCCCGCCTCCAACATGTTGCGGCGCATGCTCTACGAGTTCGACATCGGCATGCCCCTGCCCTGAGTTCCGGTGGCGGGGAAGCCATCCGGCTTTCCGCGCTAGTCCCTTTTCCCATTGTGGTTTAGCCGGCCCGTGGTATCATCCTGACGGGTCACAGCAACCTTCCTGAGGGGCCGCTGCGTCTCGGACGGTCGGATTTCGTCGTACCCGCCGGCCGACGCGACACCCCGGGACTTCCAGCCGTAGGAGGTACGCGCATCGCATCCCAGGTCCACGCCTCCCGCATCTTGACCAACGCATCAGGAAGAGAGGGGTCGAAATGAATCGTGTCGTCAAGACGTTGCTCACCGTGGCGATCCTGGCTTCGGTCGCCTCCGTCGCCTCCGCCTTCGACATCTACCCGCCGGGCCCGCCGTACCGCTCCTGCCCGGACAGCGTGACCATCTTCCAGCTCCAGCAGAAGGACACGCTCCTCAATCCCTGCCTCCCGGCCCTGGGTGACACGGTGCTGGGCGTGCGCGGGGTGATCGTGGGCTTCCGTCCCCGTTCCACCGGCCGCATCTACATCATGAATTCCAACGGCGCCGACTACAACGGCGTGCAGATCTACACGCAGAGCGTCCACTACGAGAACCTCGGCTACGCCATCGGCGACAGCATCTCGATCCTGCGCGGGCTGATGGCCGTCTACAACGGCGAGACCCAGCTGCAGGGCAACACCTTCATCAAGGTCGAGAAGTTCGCCTCGCCCGGCGAGCCGGCGCCGCGCACCGGCACGACCACGACCTTCAACTGGACGCCGGTCGGGGCGAGCCACCCGGCCCTCCCCTCGGTCGGCTCGTTCGTCCGGATCGAAGGCCCGCTGCGGGTCGCCCGCAACACCCAGGGCGCCGGCCTCTACGCCAGCACCAACTGGCTGCTGGTGAATGCCGACGGCTCGTTCCCGAACGACAGCCTCCTCGTCGACGGCTACACGCTGACCCCGGCCGACATCGGCGCCCCGCCGCTCGGCACCATCGTCGACTGGGTGCAGGGCATCCTGCGCCGCAACACGTCCCAGGCCGGCGTGGACGCGATCGTGCTCAGCCTGCGCACCTCGAACGACATGCAGGCCGCCGCGCCGCCCAACCTGTCGCTGGCCTACCCGGTCGCCGAGAACAAGATCCGCGTCGTCTTCGACAAGAACCTCGACCTCGCGACGGCGGAGAACGAGGCCAACTACACGCTGGGCTCCGGGCTCACCGGCTCCACCGTGGACGACGCCGTGCTGGTCGGCGGCGCCGGGGCGGTGGTGGACCTGACGGTCACCGAGGTGCTGCCGCGCCTGACGCCCGAGTCCATCCAGAGCGAGAACATCGGCTCGGCCACCTGCCCGACCTGCCTCTCGCCGCAGCAGTCGCGGACCTTCATCCTTGGCGTGCTGTCGATGGCCGAGGTCCAGGCCCCGCTGGCGGACTCGCTCCTCGCCGAGCCCTGCCTCGACAAGTCGCGCTTCGCGGGCGGCGGGTCGGCCTGGGGCACGCGGATCACGGTGCGCGGCGTCGTCGCCGGCAAGCAGTCCGGCGCGCTGACGTTCCTGGCGGACGCGGCGGGCGGGCTGCGCAGCGGCGTGCCCGCCTACAACATCCCGTTCGCGACCACGGTCGGGAACTCGATCCTGCTCGCCTGCGTGGCGCAGGAGTACTACGGCCTGACCGAGCTGAACAACCCCGTCGGCATCGTCGACGAGGGCCCGGCCACGGCGCCGGCTCCGTTCCTCACCGACGTCGCGACGCTGATCGACCGCTCCTGCGACGTGAACGAGGAGACCACGAACGCCGAGGACTTCGAGGGCGTGCTGGCCCGCATCGAGCAGGTCAAGGTCGTGGGCTTCAACGACCCGTGGGTCCCGCCGTACAGCGCGGGCGGCTCGTTCCGCGTCGTCGCCTTCCCTGCCATGACCGACACCATCCGAATCGACGGTGGCTCCGGCACCCACTTCCCGACCTTTACGCCGGTGGTCGGGATGTGGCTGAACGTCAACGGCTTCCTCTACCTCACCGACGACCGCGACGTGCAGTTGTGGCCGCGCTCGGCCGCCGACATCGAGGTCGACAACAGCGGCGTGACGCCGGGCGGGCTGCGCCAGGTGTCGCTCAGCGTGCAGCCGAACCCCGGCACGAGCCACCGCGTGTCCTTCACGGTGCCGAGCCGCGAGAAGGTCGAGCTGGGCGTGTACGACCTGCTGGGCCGCCGCCTCGCCACGCTGGCGCAGGGCGAGTTCCCGGCGGGCGAGTACACCCGCAATTGGAGCGGCCGGACCGACGCCGGCACGCAGGTGCAGTCCGGCGTGTTCTTCTACAAGCTGAAGGTCGGTGGCGAGGTCCGCACCTACCGCGCGGTCAAGCTCAACTAGGGCGAAGGCCCGAGGCAGTCCGATCTCCTGGCGGCCACCCTCCGGGGTGGCCGCCGGGCTTAGGGGCAGACATCCCAGGGAGACACCCGCCATGCGCCGAGCCGTCCCCGTCCTCCTCCTCGTCCTCGGGCTCGTCGTGGCCGGGACCGCGTGGGCCTCGAGCCCCGTCCGCATCAGCCAGGTGTACGGCGGCGCGGCCGGCGGGACGTTCAACAGCGACTACGTCGAGCTGTTCAACAACTCGGACGCCCCGGTGGACATCGGCGGCTGGTCGCTGCAGTACGGCTCGGCCACCGGCAGCGTCTTCGGCAGCGCCACCTACAACTGGGCGAAGATCCCGGCCGGCGCCGTCATCCCGGCGTGCGGCTACTACCTGGTCCGGGGCTACGGCAGCACGGCGGGCGCCGCGCTGCCGGTGAGCCCCGACCTGGTCCCCTCGACCGGCTGGACGTTCAACCTCAGCGCCACGGCGGGGAAGGTGGCGCTGTTCGCCGACCAGGTGCCGGGACGGACCTGCGCCCAGGCGCAGGCGGTGGCCGTGGACCTGGTGGGCTACGGGACGGCGAACTGCTACGAGACGGCGGCGGCGCCGACGCTGGACGCCGCCGGCGTGCTGGTGCGGGCGAGCGGCGGCGTGGTGGACACGGACGACAACGCGGCGGACTTCGCGAGGGTGGCGGCGTCGGGGGTGACCCTCCACAACTCCGCCGGCGCGCCCAATCCGCAGTGCGGGCTGGGCGCGACGCCGCCCGACGCGCCGGTGC
>CAZSQE010000210.1:0-4633 GCA_964608905.1 uncultured bacterium
CAGTTGGTTAGAACGCCTGCCTGTCACGCAGGAGGTCGCGGGTTCGAGTCCCGTCAACCCCGCCATCGTCAACGGTCGGCTCCCGCCGGCCGTTTTTCGCTGTGGGACAAGGCGTTCCGCCGCTCGGCCGTCGCCCCGATTTCGGGTTGACGGCCCGGGCGCTCTCCGTATACTGCCGGTGCCTTTTCACCCGGGCGCGCAGCGACGGGTGGGTTCGACATCCGGAGTGCATCGCGAGGCGGGAGCCACGTCCACGACGCGCGGGTGCGTCAGGGCGATTGCCTGAGGGAGCCATGATCAAGAAGAAGGGGATCCCCGACAACGACGATTTCGGCCCGATCCCGGACGACGAGGCCGATGACTACGACGACGACGAGGACGATGAGCTCTTCGACGACGACCTCGGCGAGGACGACGAGTTCGACGAGGACGACGAGGACTTCGACGACGAGTTCGAGGAAGAGGAGTACGAGGAGGACGAGGACGAGTTGACGGAGCTGGACGAGGAAGAGCGCTAGCCGTTCCCAGCCTCCAGCGTGACATCGTGGGCCCTGACCGGCCGGGCGCCGGCTCGGGGCCCCGCCTTTCGGTGGGGGAGGACGCGTGGAACATCCGCAGTGGCCGACCGGGCTGCCGCCGAACTTCGGCGGCCTCGACGAGGAGTTCTCCGCCCTCGCGCGCTCGCGCGCCGTCGTGCTGCCCGTGCCCTACGACTTCAGCACGACCTACCAGGGCGGCACCCGCTGGGGCCCGCGCGCCATCCTCGCCGCCTCGCAGAACATGGAGGTGTGGGACGACGAACTGGGCGCCACCTACCGCGCCGGCATCCACACCCTGCCCGAGGTCGAGCCCACCGCGCTCGGTCCGGAGGCGATGGCCGCCCGCGTCGAGCAGGCGGTGGACTGGATCCTCGCGCAGGGCAAGCTGCCCGCGGTCCTCGGCGGCGAGCACAGCATCACCGCCGGCACGGTGCGCGCGGCGGCGCGGCGCTTCCCGGGGCTCTCCGTGCTGCAGTTCGACGCCCACGCCGACATGCGCGAGCGCTACCTCGACTCGCCCTTCAGCCACGCCTGCGTGATGCGGCGCGTGCGCGAGGCGGTGCCCGCGGTCTCGGTCGGCATCCGCTCGTACAGCGAGGAGGAGGCGGAGCACCTGCGCGCGCACCCGGCGCCGATGTGGAGCCCGCGCGCCCTGCGCGCCCTCGGCGGCGACTTCGGCCCGGTGCTCGACGGGCTCACCGACACCGTCTTCGTGACCTTCGACCTCGACGCCCTCGACCCGGGCGTGCTGCCGGCGACCGGCACCCCCGAGCCCGGCGGTCTCGACTGGTACGAGTCGGTGGACCTGCTGCGCGCGGTGGCCGCGCGCTCGCGCATCGTCGGCTTCGACGTGGTCGAGCTGGCGCCCATCCCCGGCCAGGTCGCCTCGGACTTCCTCGCCGCGCGGCTCGTCTACCGGCTCATCGGCCTGGCGCTCGCGAGCCCCGGGTCCGGGCGTGACGGAGTGACGCGATGAGCGCGGCCGTGAAGCGCCTCGTCCTGCGCCGCAACCAGGACCGCCGCGTGCGCGGAGGGCATCCCTGGATCTTCAGCAACGAGGTGGCGCGGCTCGACGGCGCCCCCGCGCCGGGCGACCTGGTCGAGGTGACCGACGAGCGCGGCGCCTTCCTCGGCCGCGCCTACTTCAACCCGCAGAGCCTGATCGCCGCCCGCCTGCTCACGCGCGGCCGCGACGAGGTGGACACGGCGCTGTTCGTGAAGCGCATGGAGCGCGCCCTGCGGCTGCGCGAGGCGGCGCTGCCCGGCGAGCGCGCGGTGCGCGTGGTCTACGGCGAGTCGGACCAGCTCCCCGGGCTGGTGGTGGACCGCTACGGCGACCACCTCGCCGTGCAGGTGCTGACGCTGGGCATGGAGGTCCGCCAGGAGATGGTGCGCGAATCACTCGAGCGCGTCTTCGCCCCGCGCGGCGTGGTGCGCGTGGCCGACTCGCCGCTGCGGACGCTCGAGGGCCTGCCGCTCGAGCGCGCCGTGTGGTGGGGCGAGGTGCCCGAGCGCGTCGAGGTGGAGCTGGAGGGCTTCCGGGTGGAGGCCGACCTGCTGCACGGGCAGAAGACCGGTCTCTTCCTCGACCAGCGGCTCAACCGCCGCGTGGCCGAGGCGCGTGCCGCCGGCCGGCGCGTGCTCGACCTGTTCTGCTACCAGGGCGAGTGGGCCCTGCACGCCGCGCGCGGCGGCGCCGAGTCGGTGCTGGCGGTGGATTCCTCGGCGGCGGCGCTGGCGGCGGCGGCGCGCAACCTCGAGCGCAACGGCCCCGCCGGGCGGGTGACGCTGCGGCAGGGCGACGTCTTCGACGTGCTCAAGGAGCTGACGCGGAAGGGCGGGCGATTCGGCCTCGCCGTGCTCGACCCGCCGGCGCTGGTCAAGTCGCGCAAGAGCCTCGCCGCCGGCGCGCGCGCCTACCGCGAGCTGAACCGCGCGGCCATGGGCCTGCTCGAGGAGGAGGGCGTGCTCGTCAGCTGCTCGTGCAGCCACCACCTCGACGACGCGCTCTTCCGCCAGGTGCTGCTCGAGGCGGCGCGGGCCGCGCACCGGCCGTTCCGGGTGGTGGAGTGGCGCGGCGAATCGCCCGACCATCCGCAGCTGCTCGCCGTCCCGGAGACGCACTACCTCAAGTGCGCGGTGCTGCAGGCCCTATAGCCGGTGGTCGGCCGGCTCCTGCGGGGGCCGTCCGGACTCCGGTGCCGGGGCGTCCTGCGCCGTTGCCCGGGGCTCCGGCGGCGCCGGCGCGGCGTCCCGCGCGGTGGGCGGCGGTTCCGCGGCGGCCGGCTCCGGCGCCGGCAGCGGGGCGCCCGATCGCTTCAGCTCGTCGAGGTAGTTCATACGCAGCTCGGTGAGCACCTGCCGCAGGACGCGCGCCTCGTCGCTCTCGAGGTTGCCCTGCGTGCGGGCCTCGATCGCGGTCAGCATGTCGATGGTGTCGCGTGCCGCCTCGAGGTTCTTCTCGATCTGGCGCGTGAGCGGGTTCACCAGCTTGCCCAGCGCCATCATGCCGTTCTGCTGCAGGCCGAGCAGCAGCTGCAGGAACAGCGCTGCCTGGCGGGAGGGGTTCTCGGTCATGGCTTCGTCTCTCCTGCGGCCGGGGATGGTGGCTGACGCTTGGCTTCCTCCCAGAGCGCGTCCAGCTCCGCCAGCGTGGCGTCCGAGGGCTGCCGCCCCTGCTCGTGCAGGCGCCGCTCGATGTGGCGGAAGCGCTCGCGGAAGCGGTGCGAGGCGGCGCGCAGCTCGCGCTCCGGGTCGATGGTGAGGTGCCGCGCCAGGTTCACGACCGCGAACAGCAGGTCGCCGACCTCGCGCGCCAGCGCGGGGGAGGTGTCGTCGCCGACCTCGCGCTCCAGCTCGGCGATCTCCTCGTGCACCTTGGCGAGGGGGCCCGAGGCGTCGGGCCAGTCGAAGCCGACCGCGCCCGCCTTCTCCTGGATGCGGTAGGCGGCGACCAGCGCCGGCAGGCCCTTCGGCTGCTCGCCGAGCAGCGAGACCTCGCCGTCCGCGCCGTTCTTCTCGCCCTTCTTGATCTGCTGCCACTGGCGGTAGGCCGCGTCGCCGTCGCCGATGCCGGCGTTCTCGCCGTAGACGTGCGGGTGGCGGCGGATGAGCTTGGCCGCGGCGCGCTCGAAGCCCTCGGCGATGCCGGGCTGGCCGCGTTCGCCGCTCAGCTCGAGGCAGAAGAGCGAGAGGAAGGCGAGGTCGCCCAGCTCCTCGACGGTGTGGTCCGCGTCGTGCGCGCCGATGGCCTCGCCGGCCTCGACCGCCTCCTCGACGAGGTAGGGCGTCATGCTCTCGAGCGTCTGCTCGCGGTCCCAGGGACAGCCCTCGGGGCCGCGCAGCTTGCGGCAGACGGCGACGAGGTCGGAGAAGGCCCGGCGCTCGCGCTCGGTCGCGCTGTGGTCGCTCATGGCGGCAGCATAGCGGAGGCCCGCGTCCGCTTCCAACGTGCGTCGATCGGGCGGGTCACGCACCCCGCGCCAGCCTGCGCCTCACCTGCGGGTCGCGCTTGGCGTTCATGAAGTCGCGCCCGAACGCCCGCTCGGCCCCGAGCTGGTTGTGCGCCCGGCAGCGCAACCGCAGGCCCTGCACCGTGGCGTGCCCGCCCTGCGCGACCGGCTCCACGTGGTCCCACTCGAGCCGGGTGCATGACTCGCACCGGTGACCGCTCTCGCTCACGAACGTGCAGCGGCCGCCATCGCGCTCCCAGACCGCGCGCTTCACGCTCGCCGGGACCTGCCGGGCGTGCTCGCTCGGGCGGCACGGGCGCGGCCGGTCGGTCTTCGCGAACTTCTGGCGCTCGAGTTCTCCCACGAGGCAGGCGAAGGCACGACGGATGGCCTCGGGCAGGTCGCCCGAGGGGACGGCGTGCCCGAGCAGGGCCTGGGCGTAACGGATCAAGTCGTGCGTCTCCCGGTCCACCGTGCACTGGACCGCGAAGCGCTCCGGCGCGAGGGGCGCGATGCGCGCGGGAGGATCCTGGGGTGGCACGGGACTGGCCGTCGGCGGGAGGGGATGTTCAGGACTCGTGAAAATCACTCGCCCCGGGGCGAGTTGGCCGGCGTAAGTCGAAGGCGCCAGCGGGGCGATCA
>CAZSQE010000211.1:0-1493 GCA_964608905.1 uncultured bacterium
GCCGCCGCCGTCTTCGACCTGCCGGCGGCCCGGCCCGTGCGCGTCCGGGTGCTCGACGTCGGCGGGCGGCTCGTCCGCACGCTGGCCGCGGGCCGGCGGGAGGCCGGGCGGCACGCCGTGCACTGGGACGGCGCCGACGACGCCGGGGCTCGGGCGCCGGCGGGGCTCTACTGGTTCGAGGTCACGGCCGGCACGGACCGCGCCTTCACGAAGTGCATCCGGCTTCGCTAGCCCCTCGGAGGATGCGATGAGAACGATTGTCATGCTCGCGACGATGCTCCTCGCGCTCGGCGCCGCGCTCGCCGGGGCCGAGGTGCCGCCGACCATCAACCACCAGGGCTACCTCACCACCGACGCCGGCGCGCCCGTCACCGGCACGCGGGCGATGGCCTTCACCCTCTACGGCGCGGCCGAGGGGGGGACGGCGCTGTGGACCGAGACCCAGACCGTCACCGTGACCGGCGGTCTGTTCAACGTCTTCCTCGGCGACGTCACCTTCCTCCCGGACTCCGTCTTCACCGGGCAGGCGCTCTTCCTCGGCGTCCGGGTCGGGACGGACTCGGAGATGACGCCGCGCATCCGCCTCGCCACGGTGCCCTACGCGTTCGCGAGCGGGCGGGACGCCCTGCCGGCCCAGCGGTGGTTCCGGGACGCCGACCAGGACCTGTTCGGGAACCCCCACGCGTGGGTGCCCGCCGTCGGCCAACCGGCCGGGTACGTGGCCGACAGCACGGACTGCAACGACGGCGACCCGGCCATCCACCCCGGGGCGGCGGAGACCTGCGACGGGGTGGACAGCAACTGCGATCTCGCGGACGGCAATCCCGAGACCTGCAACGGCCTCGACGACGACTGCAGCGGGACCGCCGACGACAACATGGTCGGGCCGCCCTGCCCGCTCCAGAACGGCGTGTGCAACGGGGCCCGGATGGTCTGCGGCGGGGCCTCGGGCTGGCTCCCCTGCACGGCCGCCAACTACGGGTCGCACTACGAGCCGACCGAGGTCACCTGCGACGGCCTGGACAACGACTGCGACGGGGCCGTGGACGAGAACCTGACCGGGCCGCCCTGCCCGCTCCAGGAGGGCGTGTGCGGCGGCGCCCGGATGACCTGCGGCGGCTCGTCGGGCTGGCTCCCGTGCGGGGCGGTGGAGTACGGCCCCTACTACCAGCCCGTCGAGGACCGGTGTGACGGCGTCGACAACGACTGCGACGGCATGACGGACGAGGACGTGGACTGCGACGACGGCATCGACTGCACTCTGGACCAGTGCTCCTGGGGCGGCTGCCAGCACGAGCTGGCCGCGGGTTACTGCCTGATCGGCGGGACCTGCTACGCGGACGGCCAGGCGAACCCGGCGAACGAGTGCCAGGTCTGCGACTGGGCGCGGTCGCAGTACCAGTGGTCGGACCGGGAGAACGGCACTCCCTGCACCGGCGGGACCTGTCAGAACGGGACCTGCACGCCACCGTAGTCGGTGCGCGTCCCGCGAC
>CAZSQE010000211.1:1593-4633 GCA_964608905.1 uncultured bacterium
CCGCGACCCGTGCATGCGTGTAGCCTGACGCGCATGAGCGCCAGGGTCGGCCCGCCGGGCGAAGCCGAGGATCGGATCGCGCCCCTCACCACCGTGCAGCGCGTCGCCGTCGTCGGGCTGGGACGCGCCGGCGTCGCCCACGCGGTCATGCTCTCGCACGTGCCCGGCTGCACCCTCGAGGCGGTGGCCGACCCGCGTCCCGCCGCCCGCGCCGCCCTGCGCGGCATGGGCTTCGCCGCCCCGTCCTACCCGCGCCTCGAGCACCTGCTCGAGAAGCACACGCCCGAGGCCGTCGTGGTCTGCGCCCCCCAGCACGAGCGCGCCGCCGTGGTCCGCCTGGTCGTCGAGGCCGGCATCCCGGTGCTGGTCGAGCGGCCGATGGCACGGACGCTGGCCGAGGCGGTCGAGCTCGTCGCGCTGGCCCGCGCGCGCGGCGTGCCCCTGGCGGTGGGCCACCCGCTGGCCCACGACCCGGTCTTCGCGCGCGTGCACGAGCTGGTGCGCGCCGGCGCGCTGGGCCCGGTGCGGCAGGCCCGCTCGGCCATGTTCGTCTCGCGCGTCTTCTCGCCCCGGCCCCGCCGCGGCCCCGGCCGCCTCGACCCGGCCCGCGTCGCCGGCGGCGTGGTCGCGCACCTCGCCTCGGACCTGCTCTTCGTGCTGGTGCGGATGCTGGGCCGGCCGGTCGAGGTGCGGGCCGAGGCGAACCGCATCTACGGCGAGGTCGAGGACGAGCTGCACGCCATGATGACGCTGGGCGACGGGGGCGAGGTCGGCTTCGACTGCTCGTGGAGCGTGCCCGGCTACGCGCGCGCCTCCACGGTGATCGAGCTGGCCGGCGCCGAGGGCCGCCTGCTGGCCTCGGACGAGGCGCTGGAGGTCGAGCTCGGCCGCCCGGCCGCGGGGCTGCCGGCCGGCTACTCGCGCCTGCGCGACGCCGACTTCCCCGCCCCGGCTCGCTTCGACTTCGGCGGCGAGACGCTCTGGCTGCACGACGCGGCCTTCCTCGACTGGCTCGCCGGCGGCGCCGCGCCGCCCAACGAGGCCGGCGCCGCGCTCGAGGCGCACCGCGTCATGGACGCCCTCTACCGCTCGGCCGCGGCCGGCGGGACGACGGTGGAGGTGGCGTCGTGAGGGCGCGTGCCGCGGCCCCGCGCCTGCTGCTCTCGACCCGCGCGCTCGACGGCGTGACCCGCGCGCCGCGCGAGCGGCTGCTCGAGATCCTGCAGCGCTTCCGCGAGCCCGAGTCGCTGGCGGTGACCCTGGTGAAGGCGCTCGAGGCCGGCGCGGACGGCGTGCTGGCCACGCCCTCGCCGGCGCTGCGCGGCGCGCTGGCCGAGCTGGACCGCCCGGTGACGCTCTACGCGGTGCTGCCCGCGCTCAGCCCGCACGACTTCCGGCTGCTCGAGCCGGGCGTCGAGCCGCTGCTGGCGCGGGCGCGCCGCGAGGCCGGCGCCGCGACCCGGCTGCGCACGGGTCTGGCCGGGCTGGCGCGCCTCTCGGTCCTCCGCCGCGGCGACTTCGCCGCGCGCGTGCCGCTGCTGCTCGAGGCCGAGGCGTGGCGGCTGCCGCGCCGCGGCCTGGCCGGCGTCGTCGTCGCCTCGCCGCTCAGCGACGCCGCCCTGGCCGGCGGGCACCGGCGCTTCTTCGCCGAGCTCACGGCGTGGATCCGGCGCCGCTTCCGCGTCGCGGCCGCCTTCGAGACCCGCAATCCCGGGCTGCTGCTCGAGCGCCTGCGCGACTGGTCCGTCTCGCCCGACTTCGTGGTCGGCCCGGTCAACCCGCGCGGGCTGGGCATGAAGCCGCGGCCGGAGGAGACGCTGGCGCAGATGGCGCACGCGGGGAGCGTGCCGCTGGTGGCGACCGACCTGCGCGCGGGCGGGCTGTGCGACCTCGAGGAGGGCGTGGCGTACGCGCGGGCGCACGGGGCGCACGGCGTGGCCCCCGACCTGGCGGAGATGGACGATGCCGCCGCCGAGTTGCGCCACGCCCGGGCCGGGCTCGGCGAGACGGGCTGACGCGGAGGCCGCGGCGATGGGCGCGAAGATCGGCATCATCGGCACCGGCGGGGTCGGCGAGAGCGTCGCGCTGTCGCTGCTCCACTTCGGCACGGCGGGGGAGCTGGTCCTCAACGACGTGCGGCAGGACGACGCCGAGGGCGAGGCGATGGACCTCGTCCAGGGCTCGCCCTTCTACCCCACCGCCCGCGTGCGCGCCGGCGAGGTCGAGGAGATGCTCGACTGCGACGCGGTCGTGGTCACGGCAGGCGCGGGCCGCGCGCCCGGGCAGTCGCGGCTCGACCTGCAGGCCACCAACGCCGGCATCGTCGCCGGCCTCGGCCGGCGGCTGCGGGGCGTCCGCGGGGTCGTCGTGGTGGTCACGAACCCGGTGGACGTCATGACGCTGGTGATGACGCGCGCGTCGGGGCTGCCGCCCGAGCGCGTCGTCGGCACCGGGACGATGCTCGACACGGCGCGGCTGCGCCAGGTGCTGGGGCGCGAGCTCGACCTCGACCCGCGCTCGGTCCACGGCCAGGTCGTGGGCGAGCACGGCGCCTCCGAGGTCGTGCTGTGGTCGGGCGTGCGGGTGGGAGGGCGCTCGCTCGCCGGCTGGCCCGGCTGGGACGAGACGCGCCGGCAGCGCGTGACCGAGGAGGTCCGCACCGCCGGCCAGGAGGTCATCCGCCGCAAGGGCGCCACCACCCACGCCATCGGCCTGGTCACCGCCACGCTGCTCAAGTGGATGCTGCGCGGCGCGCGCCGGGTCCTCACCGTGTCGCGGGTGCAGGACGGCGCCCTCGGGCTGACCGGCGTGGCCCTCTCCCTGCCGACCGTGGTGAGCCCGGCGGGGGCGGTGCAGGTGTTCGAGCCCGACATGACCGACGCCGAGCGGGAGGAGGTCCTCCGCTCGGCCGCGGTGCTGCGCCAGGCGGCCCTCGGCCTGCCGGACTGAGGCGCGGAGGCCGGCGCCGGAAGCGTGGCCGGGCGGCCCCGGCGGATGATACGCTTGTGGCACGGCACCGCAGCCCGACCCGACCCCGACG
>CAZSQE010000212.1:0-4628 GCA_964608905.1 uncultured bacterium
GGCCGGGAACCCGTCGGCCGGCAGCGCGCCGCGCGCCGGCGGCGAAGCCGGCCCGTCCCCGGTCGCTGTCCCGCTCGTGGACCTCAACCGGGCCGGAGCGGCCGAACTGGACGCCCTGCCCGGCATCGGTCCCGTGCTGGCCGGGCGGATCCTGCGCCACCGCGAGGCCCACGGTCCCTTCCGGGCGCCCGACGACCTGCTGGCCGTCCCCGGCATCGGGCCCCGCCTGCTGGAGCGCCTGCGCCCCCGCGTGCGGGCCGGGCCAGCCCCGGACAGCCTCGCCGCCGGGGTTGCAATCGGCAAGCCCGCCCCCGGGCACCGCTTGCAGATTCCGGTTCAGCCGGGGCCTTCCGCCGGCCGATAACGATGGTGCAACCAGGCGCCCGAACCCCATCGCGCCGCGGTCGTTCGCGTCCGGACGGCCGGGGCACGGAGGGGGTCGGCGCATCCGCTCGCAGGCTCTCGCAGGCCGCGACCGGCCCCCGCCCGCCTGCGCGGGCGGTGGCCGGTCGCGGCGGGACGTCCATCGCCGGGGAACGGATCCGTGCAGGAAGACATCGGACAGCTGCTGCTCGAGGCCCAGGTCATCGACGAGAACGC
Source organism: uncultured bacterium (assembly GCA_964608905.1). GTDB lineage: Bacteria > Eisenbacteria > RBG-16-71-46 > RBG-16-71-46 > RBG-16-71-46 > JANXPZ01. The sequence continues at coordinate 601 of CAZSQE010000212.1, forward strand.
GCTCAACCGCGCCGTCCTCCAGCAGAAGAACGTCGGCGGCAGCCTGACGGGGAACCTGGTCAAGACCGGCGCGCTGAGCGAGGACGCGCTGCTCGAGTTCCTCGCCCGCCACTACGGCGTGGCCGCCTACGACCTCAAGAACTACGAGCCCGACCCGGCGCTGACCCGCCTCATCCCCGGCGACGTCGCCAGCCGGTTCATGGCCCTGCCGGTGGTGCGCAGCGGCCGCCGGCTGGTCGTGGCGATGGCGAACCCGACCAACATCTTCGCCATCGACGACATCAAGTTCATCACCGGCTACGAGGTCGAGCCGCGCGTCGCCACCGAGGCGGCGATCAAGAAGGCGCTCGACCGCGCCTACGACTCGGCCGGCACGATGGCCGACGTGATGCGGGGCATGGAGGAGGAGTTGTCGGTCGTCGAGGACGACGACAGCGCCGAGGCCGAGGCGGGGCTGAGCGCCGCCGACGAGGCCCCCATCGTCAAGCTGGTGAACTCGCTCATCGCCGACGCGGTGCGCAAGGGGGCGTCGGACATCCACATGGAGCCCTACGAGAAGGCCATGCGGGTGCGCTTCCGCATCGACGGCGTGCTGCAGGAGATGATGGCGCCGCCGATGAAGTTCAAGGCGGCGATCCTCTCGCGCCTCAAGATCATGGCCGAGCTGGACATCGCCGAGCGCCGCGTGCCGCAGGACGGCCGCATCAAGATCAAGGTGCTCAACCGCACCATCGACCTGCGCGTCTCGTCCCTGCCCACGATCTTCGGCGAGAAGATCGTGATGCGCATCCTCGACAAGAGCAACCTGAACATCGACCTCGAGAAGCTGGGCTTCGAGCCGGCCTCGATGAAGGAGTTCGTCTCCGCCATCGCCAATCCCTACGGCATGGTGCTGGTGACCGGCCCGACCGGCTCGGGCAAGACGACCACCCTCTACTCGGCGCTGTCGCGGGTGAACACCCCCGAGGTCAACGTGATGACCGCCGAGGACCCGGTCGAGTACAACCTCGACGGCATCAACCAGGTGCTGGTGAACGAGGACATCGGCCTGACCTTCGCCGCGGCGCTCAAGGCGTTCCTGCGGCAGGACCCGAACATCATCATGGTCGGCGAGATCCGCGACCTCGACACCGGCTCGATCGCGGTCAAGGCGGCGCTCACCGGCCACCTGGTGCTCTCCACCCTGCACACCAACGACGCGCCCAGCGCCATCGGCCGCATGATCGACATGGGCGTCGAGCCCTTCCTGGTGGCCTCCTCGGTGAACCTGATCCTCGCCCAGCGCCTCGTGCGCAAGGTGTGCTCGGCCTGCAGGCAGCCGACCACCCTGAGCGAGGAGGTGCTGAAGGAGCTGCAGCTGGACCCGGAGGACGCGGCGGGCGGCACCTTCATGGAGGGCGCCGGCTGCGTCGAGTGCAACAACACCGGCTACCGCGGCCGCCAGGGCGTCTACGAGGTGATGCCCCTGACCACCGGCATCCGCGACCTGGTGCTGGAGCGGGCGTCGGCCAACGAGATCAAGCGCCTCGCCATCACGCAGGGGATGCTGACCCTGCGCCGCGACGCGCTGCAGAAGCTGATGCGTGGCATGACCACGGTGGAAGAGGTGCTCAAGGAGACGGCGGCGGACCGCGACTGACCGTGCGCCGGCGCCGCCCGCCGCGGCGCCCGGGCCCCGCCCGCGCGGGGAGGAGAGGAGAGGAACGGACGTGGTGACCCTTCGCCAGTTGCTGGAGGACATGGTGTCGCGGAATGCCTCGGACCTGCACATCACGGCCGGGGTGCCGCCGGAGTTCCGCGTCGACGGCGCCATCACGCCGAGCGAGTACGACGTGCTCACGCCCGAGCTGACGGTCCAGCTCGCCTACAGCGTCATGTCGGACGAGCAGCGCAAGCGCTTCGAGACCACGAAGGAGCTGGACTTCTCCTTCGGCATCAAGGGCCTGGCCCGTTACCGCGCCAACGTCTTCCTGCAGCGCGGCGTGGTCTCGATGGTCATCCGGCAGATCCCCTTCGAGATCCTGGCCCTGGAGAAGCTCGGCCTGCCGCCGGTGGCGCGCGAGTTCACCAGCCGCCTCAAGGGGCTGATCCTGGTGACCGGCCCGACCGGGAGCGGCAAGTCCACGACGCTGGCGGCGATGCTCGACAAGATCAACCAGACGCGCCAGTGCCACATCATCACCATCGAGGACCCGGTCGAGTACATCCACCACCACAGGAAGTGCATCGTCAACCAGCGCGAGGTCGGCTCGGACACCGGCTCGTTCCCGACCGCGCTCAAGTACGTGCTGCGCCAGGACCCCGACATCATCCTCATCGGCGAGATGCGCGACCTCGAGACCATCGAGGCGGCGCTGACCATCGCCGAGACCGGCCACCTGGTGTTCGCCACCCTGCACACGAACTCGACCTACGAGGCGGTCAACCGCATCGTCGACGTGTTCCCGGCGGACCAGCAGAAGCAGATCCTCACCCAGCTCGCCTTCACGCTCGAGGGGGTCGTCACCCAGCAGCTCATCCCGCGCAGCCGCGGCGGCGGCCGCATCCTCTGCGCCGAGGTGCTGGTCTGCACCCCGGCGATCAAGGCCGTGATCCGCGAGGGGAAGACCCACCAGATCTACAGCCTCATGCAGGCCGGGCAGAAGTTCGGCATGCAGACCATGAACCAGGCGCTCCTCCAGGCGGTGCTCGACAAGCAGCTGAGCCCCGAGGACGCGCTCGCCCACACCAGCGACCGCCCCGAGCTCGAGGGCATGCTCGGCAAGGTCTGGCGCAACGCCGCCTAGGAGGAAGCGATGCCTGTCTTCGTGTGGAAGGGCCGGACGCTCGCCGGCGAGGCGCAGAGCGGTGAGATCGAGGTCGGGCGCCAGGACGAGGCGGTCGAGCTGCTGCGCAAGAAGCGCATCCTCGTCACCTCGATGCGGCCCAAGAGCGGCGGCCTGCAGCTGCCGAAGCTGGGCGGGGCCGTCCGGGTCACGACCAAGGACCTCGCCATCTTCACGCGGCAGTTCGCCACGATGATCTCGGCCGGCCTGCCGCTGGTGCAGTGCCTCGACGTGCTCGCCAAGCAGGCGACCAAGCCGGCGTTCGGCCGCGTCATCGGCGAGGTGACGCGCGAGGTCGAGGCCGGCGCGACGCTGGCCGACGCGCTCGGCAAGCACAAGAGCGTCTTCGACGACCTGTTCCGCAACATGGTCGCGGCCGGTGAGGCCGGCGGCGTGCTCGACGAGATCCTGATGCGGCTGGCCACGTACATCGAGAAGGCCGATGCCCTCAAGCGCAAGATCAAGGGCGCGATGGTCTACCCGGCGGTGGTGCTGTCGGTGTGCGTCGGCGCCGCGGCCTTCATGCTGGTCTTCATCATCCCCACCTTCGCCAGGATGTTCACGGACTTCGGCGGCGAGCTGCCGTTGCCGACCAAGATCGTGCTGATGATGTCGAACGGGCTGCAGCGCTTCTGGTGGGTGATCGTCCTCGGCATCGTCGGGGCGACGGCGGTCTTCAAGCGTTACTACGCCACCGAGAACGGGCACCGGGCCGTGGACCGCGCCATGCTGAAGGTGCCGGCGCTGGGCGACGTGCTGCTCAAGGGCGCGGTCGCCCGCTTCACGCGCACGCTGGGCACCCTGATCGCCTCGGGCGTGCCCATCCTCTCCGGGCTGGAGATCACCGCCCGCACCGCCGGCAACAAGGTCATCTCGGAGGCCATCATGACGGCGCGCGTCTCGATCCGCGAGGGCGAGACGGTCTCCGCGCCGCTCAAGACCTCGGGTGTGTTCCCGCCCATGGTCGTGCAGATGATCTCGGTCGGCGAGCAGACCGGCGCGCTCGACGAGATGCTGACGAAGATCGCGGTCTTCTACGAGGCCGAGGTGGACAGCGCGGTGGACACCATGACCTCGATCATCGAGCCGGTGATGATCGTGATGATGGGCGGCATGGTCGGCGGCATGGTGGTCGCCATGTACCTGCCGATGTTCAAGCTCATCAGCGTCGTCGCGGGCGGGAACTGATGACCGCTCCCGCGC
>CAZSQE010000213.1:0-4617 GCA_964608905.1 uncultured bacterium
GCCATGTAGTTCCGCGGCGCGAGCTGGACGCGGCGCGGGCGCTGGACCCGGCGCGGCCGGAGGTGCCGGCGATCGAGGCCCTGCTCGCCGCGCGGCGCGGCGACTGGGCCACGGCGCTGGACGGCGCCGACACCGCCATCGCCCGCGGCAGCGTCGAGCACGAGCCGCGCCTGCTGCGGGTCGCGGCGCTGCTCTCACTCGGGCGCGCCGGGGAGGGGCGCCGCGAGCTGGAGGAGTTGCGGCGGCGTCTGCCGGGCCAGCCGGCGGTCGAGTCGCTGTGGGGGCAGTACCTGGTCAGCGCGGGGCGGTCGGTGGAGGCCTACCCGGTGCTGGCGCGCGCGGCCGCGCTGCTGCCGGCCGACGGCGCGCTGGCGTGGGCGCTGGCGCTGGCGGCCAACGACACCGGCCGCCACGGCGAGGCGCGCGCCGTGCTCGAGCGGCTGCTGGCGCGGGAGCCGGCGCGGCGCGAGGCGTGGGCCGAGCTGGCGCGCACCTGCGATGCGCTGGGCGACGCGGCGGGCGCGGCGGCGGCGGTCGCGCGGCTGCGGGCGCCGGACGCCGCGCCGCCGCGCTGAGGCCCCCGTCCGCTCCTTGACCCCCGCGACGGGCCGCTGCTAGCGTGCCGCAGTCGTCCTCTCCGTTCCCCGTGCTCCGCGCTGCCGCGGCGAAGGCCACCCGTGATCGTTCATAGCACCGCCACCCAATGGGCGCCGCATCCCCGGCGCGACCCCGCGCGGGCTGTGGACCTCGCCCGTGCGCTGGACGCCCCGCTGGCTGCGGCCCACGTGCTCGTCAACCGCGGCTTCGGCGACCCCGGCGCGGCCGGCCGGTTCCTGCATCCCGACCTCGAGGACCTGCACGACCCGCTCCTGCTGCTCGACCTGGACCGGGCCGTCGAGCGGATCGAGAGGGCGCTGGCCACGGGGGAGCGCGTCTTCGTCCACGGCGACTACGACGTGGATGGGATCACCGCGACCTTCCTGCTCTCGTCGGTGCTGCAGGAGCTGGGGGGGCGGGTGGAGGTGTTCATCCCGAACCGCGAGCCCGACGGCTACGGTTTGTCGCCGCGGGCCGTGGGCCTGGCGCGCGCGCGCGGCTGCGGCCTCGTGGTCACCGTGGACTGCGGGATGACGGCCGTGGCCGCCGTGCAGCAGGGGCGCGAGCTGGGCATCGACACCATCATCACGGACCACCACGAGTGGCAGCCGCCGCTGCCGCCGGCCCTGGCGGTGGTGAACCCGCGCCGGCCCGGCTGCCCGTACCCGTTCAAGGACCTGTCGGGGGTCGGCGTCGCGTTCAAGCTGGCCGAGGGGCTGCTGCGGCGGCGGGGGATGGCGGAGCGCGCCCGCGAGTACCTCGACGTCGTGGCGCTGGGGACCATCGCCGACGTGGTGCCGCTGGTGGGCGAGAACCGCGTGCTGGCCCGCCTCGGCCTCGAGCGGCTGAACCGCACCGAGCGCGCCGGCCTGCGGGCGCTCATGCGCGTCTCCGGGCTTTCGGGGCCCTCGATCAGCGGCGGGCAGGTGGCCTTCGTGCTCGCCCCGCGCATCAACGCCGCCGGCCGGATGGGCAACGCCGAGCAGGGCTACCGGCTGCTCACGGCGCGGGACCCGGACGAGGCGACCGCGCTGGCCGAGAGCCTGGAGGACGACAACCAGCGGCGGCGCCGGTTCGACGAGCGGGCGCTCGAGCAGGCGAAGGCGCTCGTCGAGGCGGGGTTCCCCGGGAGCGCCGCGATCCTGCTGTGGTCCGAGCATTGGCACCAGGGCGTGATCGGCATCGTCGCCTCGCGCCTGGTCGAGCTCTTCAATCGCCCCACTGTGCTGGTGGCGCTGGCGGGTGAGCACGGCCGCGGCTCGGGGCGCAGCGTGGAAGGCGTGGACCTGAGCGAGGTGCTGGGCGAGTGCTCCGACCTGCTGGTGGCGCACGGCGGGCACGCGCTGGCCGCGGGCCTGACGGTGCGGCGCGAGCGGCTGCCGGAGCTGCGCGAGCGCTTCGAGCGGCTGGTGGCCGGGCGCCTGCCCGGCGGGCCGCGCCCGCGTCCCCTCGAGATCGACGCCGATCTGCGGCTGGCGGAGTGCGACCGCGACCTGGCGGAGTGGATCGAGCGCATGGCCCCGCACGGGCTCAGGAACCCCGAGCCGCTGTTCGGCGCCGCCGGCCTGGCGGTGGAGGCGGTGAGCGTCGCCGGGCAGGGCCGCCACCTGCGCCTGACGCTCCGCGACGCGACCGGGCGCGCCGAGGCCATCGGCTTCGGCCTCGGCGGGCAGGCCGAGGCGGTGCGCGAGGCGAAGCGCTGCGACATCGCCTTCGTGCCGACGCGCAACGAGTGGCGGGGGGAGGAGCGCGTGCAGCTCAAGGTGAAGGCGGTGCGGGTGCCATGAGCGCGGCCGTCCCCGGTCCCGGGCTGGCCGAGCTGCGCGCCGCCCTGCTCGCCGCCCTCGACGAGAAGGCGCCGCGCGTGGACCGCGACCGCGTGGCGGCCTGCTTCGACTTCGCCGCCCAGGCCCACGGCGACCAGCGCCGCGCCTCGGGCGAGCCCTACCTGTCGCACCCGGTGGCCGTCTGCCGGATCCTGCTCGACCTGCTCGAGTCGCGCCTCGACACGACGCTGGCCTGCGGCGCGCTGCTGCACGACGTGCCCGAGGACACCGCGGTCGGCGCGGCCGACGTCGAGAAGCACTTCGGCCGCGAGGTGCGCGGCCTGGTCGAAGGCGTGACGAAGCTGGCGGGGCTGCACTTCGACAGCCGCGAGGCGCAGGAGGCCGAGAACTTCCGCCGCATGCTGCTGTCCATGTCGCGCGACCTGCGGGTGATCTTCATCAAGCTGGCCGACCGCCTGCACAACATCCGCACCATCGAGCACCTGCCGCGGGAGCGGGCGGAGCGCATCGCCGTCGAGACGCGCGACATCTACGCTCCGCTGGCGCACCGGCTGGGCATGGCCGGGATCAAGCGCGAGATGGAGGACCTCAGCCTCAAGGTGCTGGAGCCGGCCGCCTACCAGGAGCTGGCGCAGCGCATCCAGGCGCGGCGCGCGGAGCGCGAGCGCTTCCTGCAGTCGGTGCGGACGCGGCTCGAGGAGAGCCTGAAGGCGGTGGGCATCCGCGCCGAGGTGACCGGGCGCCCGAAGCACTTCTACTCGATCTACGCCAAGCTCCGAGCCGGCCGCGACTTCGAGAGCATCCACGACCTGTTCGGGCTGCGCATCGTCACCCACACCCGCAGCGACTGCTACCGCGCGCTGGGCGTGGTGCACGACCTGTTCATGCCCATGCCCGAGGGGTTCACCGACTACATCGCCACGCCCAAGTCGAACATGTACCAGTCGCTGCACACCACGGTGCTCACCCCGGGCGGCGAGATGGTCGAGGTGCAGATCCGCACCCGCGACATGCACCGCACCGCCGAGACCGGCATCGCCGCGCACTACGTCTACAAGCAGGGCGGCCGGGTGGACGAGGAGCTGGACGCCAAGCTGGGCGGGTTCGTGGCGCAGACGGCCGACTGGCAGCGGGCGGCGACCGACGACGAGTACCTCGAGTTCCTGCGCACCGCGCTCTACCAGGAGGAGGTCTTCGCCTACACGCCGCGGCGCGAGCTCAAGCGGCTGCCCAAGGGGGCGACGGCGCTCGACTTCGCGTTCATGATCCACACCGCGGTGGGGCAGCACACGGTGGGGGCGCGGGTGAACGGCGAGATCGTGCCGCTGCGCCACGTGCTGCAGAACGGCGACATGGTCGAGATCATCACCTCGCCGCAGGCCCAGCCGCACGAGGACTGGCTGCACGTGCTCACCACCCCGGGCGCGCGCGGCAAGGTGCGGCACTGGCTGCGCCAGCGCCGCCACACCGACAGCGTGGCGCTCGGGCGCGAGATGATCGAGCGCGAGCTCAAGCGGCTCAAGCGTCGCCCGGCCGCCGCGGCGCTGGAGGAGATCGCCGCCGGCTTCGGCTGCGGCGAGCTGGAGACCTTCTACGCCCGCGTCGCCGAGGGGCAGATCTCGCTGGCGCAGGTGGCGCGCAGGCTCGAGCCGCCGCGCGAGGGGCTGGCCGAGCGCCTGGCCAAGGGGCCGCTCGAGGCGCTCGGGCTGACGCGCCGGCCGGTCACCGGCGGCATCCGCATCCAGGGCCTCGACAACATCATGGTGAACTACGCCCGCTGCTGCCAGCCGGTGCCCGGCGACCGCGTCGTCGGCGTGGTCACCGTCGGGCGCGGCGTCTCGGTGCACCGGCAGGACTGCCCGAACACCTTCGGCGACCGCGTCCCCGAGGAGCGCCGGGTGGCGGTCGAGTGGGACGTCGGGCTCGACCAGAAGTTCCCGGTGCGGCTGCTGGTGTACGGGCACGACCGCGAGCTGCTGCTGGCCGACATCGCGCGGGCCATCTCGCTGACCTCGGTGAACATCCGCAGCGCCGGCGTGGCCAGCGAGGACCGCCGGGCGCGCGGGGTGTTCGTGGTCGAGGTGCCGCACCTGGCGAAGCTGCGCGAGGTCATCCAGGCCATCCGCCGGGTGGCCGGCGTGACGCGCGTCGAACGGCGCCAGCGCGTCTTCCGGCCGACCGCCGGCCGCCCGGTGCGGGGCCGGCCGTGAGGGCGGTGGTGCAGCGGGTCACC
>CAZSQE010000214.1:0-4615 GCA_964608905.1 uncultured bacterium
GGGCGCTGCTGCAGGGCATCTTCGGCGTGGGCGGGGAGACGTGGGGCGCGGTGGCCCTCGCGGCGGACTCGCCCGACGCCGACCTGGCCCCGGGCCGGCTGCGCGCCGAGCACCGCGGACACGTCGTGGTGGGCGGGGCGTTCGCGACCTTCGAGGCCCTGCAGCGGGCGCGCGAGCTGGGGGTGAGCGCCGTGGTCGTGGGCGGCATCGACGACGTGGTGCTGCGCCGGCTGCTGGGCCGGGACCTCGGCGTGGCGATCACCGGGACCGAGGACCTCGGCCTGACGCTCGTGCTGACGGAGGGTTTCGGTCGCATCGCGATGTCCGACCGGGCGTGGGCCCTGCTCTCGGCGCGCGCCGGCCGGCTGGCCTCGGTGAGCGGCGCGACCCAGATCCGCGCCGGCGTGGTGCGGCCGGAGGTGCTGGTCCCGGAGGGCGACGGGGTCGTGGCGGGGGATGAGGCCCCGGCGGCCGGGCTGACCCTGGACTCGCTGGTGCGGGTCATCCGCGCGCCGGGCTTCGGCCGCATCGGGCGCGTGGTGGAGCTGCCGTCCGAGCCGCGCCGCCTGGAGACGGAGGCCATGGTGCGGGTGGCGATGGTGGTGTTCCCGGCCCAGGGGACGCCGGTGGCACTGCCGCGTGCCAACCTCGAGGTGATCGAGCCGTGAAAGGGGCCCGGGAGGCGTTGACACCGGCCCGCCGGCGTCCTAGCCTCGGTCGGCTCGCATGCCTGCTCCCGCGGGCGGCAGGGACGCCGCGGGGCGAACAAGGAGGTCGCCATGAGGAAGGGGTACCGGTGTACGGCCGGGCGCGCGTAGCCGCGGCGCTCGCGCTGTCCCTCTGCCTGGCGGGCCCGCCGGCCGCCGCGCAGCCCACGGCGGTCGTGGGGCCGCCCCCGGTGATCGTGCCGGACTCGCCGCGGCCGCAGGCCGTCCCCTCCGTGGTCCCGCCCGGGGCCATCCCGCCGCCCCGGCCGGCCCGCGCGCTCAACTGGAAGGACGTCCCCGACGACGCCGGCCGGGCCGTGGACCTGAGCTGGCAGGGCTCGGCCGACTACTGGCCGAGCAGCCGGCTGGTGACGGGTTACCGGATCATGCGCTCGGAGAACCCGGGCGGCCCGTGGGAGATGGTGGACTCGGTCGGTCCGGAGACCTGCGCGGCGCGCGACCAGTCGACGAGCCTGCGTCGCGGCGTCGCGTACTTCTACCGCGTGGATGCCTGCGGCCCCGGGGGGATCACCCCGGCGGGCAGCGTCACCGGGCCGGCGATCGCCGCCTCGCAGTGGTTCAACCACACCCGGTGGAGCGTGCTCGTCCTGACCATGCTCTTCTTCGGCTTCGTGCTCCACTTCATCCAGGGGGCGCAGGCCGGGGGGAAGAAGCCCTTCGTGCGCCGCATCCCCGGCATCGACGCCATCGAGGAGGCGGTCGGACGGGCCACCGAGATGGGCCGGCCGGTGCTCTACGTCCCCGGGGTGCAGGACATCGAGGACATGCAGACGGTGCAGGCGCTCATCATCCTCGAGAGCGTGGCCAGGACCACCGCCCGCTACGACACGCCGATCAAGGTCCCGGTCACCTACCCGATCCCCTTCACCATCGCCCAGGAGATGGTGCGCGGCGGCTGCATCCAGGCCGGTCGCCCCGAACGCTACGACCCGGACAGCGTGCAGTTCGTCTCGCCCGAGCAGTTCGCCTACGTCGCCGCCGTGACCGGCGTGATGATGCGCGACAAACCGGCGGCGCACATCTTCCTCGGCTCGTTCTTCGCCGAGTCGCTGCTGCTGGCGGAGACGGGCTTCGCCACCGGCGCCATCCAGGTGGCGGGCACCGCCAACGCCGACCAGCTGCCGTTCTTCGTGGTGGCGTGCGACTACACGCTCATCGGCGAGGAGCTGTTCGCCGCCAGCGCCTACCTCTCGGGTGAACCCAAGCTGGTCGGCAGCCTCAAGGGCGCCGACCTCATGAAGATCGTCATCATCGCGCTGGTCGTGACCGGGTGCGTGCTCGAGACCTTCGGGGTCCACGGCCTGGTCCGGTGGCTGGCGACCCAGTAGGAGGACGGGCGTGAAGCGCGAGTTCCCCCTGTTCGTCACCGCCACGATCGGCCTCTTCATGATCCTGTCGTTCTTCGTGCCGCACCAGTGGGTCAGCGTGCCGGCCGACTTCCTCCAGCAGAGCGCCATCATCGTCGTCGCCTTCGGCATCGTGCTCGGCGGCGCCAACCTGCTGCGGGTGAACCTCGGGGGGGTGCTGCGCCGCCAGCCGGGCTGGCCGTACAAGCTCGTGCTGGTGGCCGGCCTCGTCGTCACGGTGGTCTTCGGCCTGGTCGAGGGACGCGACTTCCAGGCGGAGGGCACGCGCTCGACCTGGATCTACGACCAGGTCTACTCCTCCATGACCAGCGCCATGTTCGCGCTGCTCGCCTTCTTCATCGCCTCCGCCGCCTTCCGCGCCTTCCGCATCCGCACGGCCGAGGCGGCGCTGCTGGCGGCGGCGGCGCTCATCGTCATGATGGGGCGGGTGCCGCTCGGCGGCGTCCTCACGGCCGGCCTGCCGCCGGCCCTGCGCGTCGAGACCTTCGCCCAGTGGATCATGGACGTGCCGCAGAACGCGGCGAACCGGGCCATCCTCATCGGGGCGGCGCTGGGCGTGATGGCGACCGGCCTGCGCGTCATCCTCGGCATCGAGCGCAGCTACCTGAGCGGGGAGGATTGAGATGAGCCTCGCCACCTGGTTCGAGAGGCTCGACCGCCGCTGGATCTTCCTCGTCACCGCGCTGCTCGTGCTGCTGCCGCTGCTGTGGCCCCTCAACCTGCCGCTCGAGCCCTCGGCGCCGGTGCGCGACTACCACCGCGCCATCGAGGCGCTGCCGCCGGGCAGCCTCGTGCTGGTGTCGTGCGACTTCGACCCCGCCTCGCGCCCCGAGCTGGAGCCGATGGCGCGCACCACCCTCACGCACCTGTTCCGGCGCGGCTGCCAGGTCGTGGTCGTGTGCCTCTACCAGGGCGGGGCGCGCTTCGTCGACACCATCGTCGAGGACGTGGCCCGCTCGCGCCGGAAGGTCTACGGCGTGGACTACGCCAACCTCGGCTACAAGCCGGGGAACGAGGCGGTCATGGTGCTCATGGGCCAGAGCCTGGTGAACACCTTCCCCCGCGACCACGCCGGACGCGACGCGGCCAGCCTGCCCATCCTGCAGGGCGTGCGCAACTACTCGAGCTTCGCGCTGCTGGTGAGCCTCTCCACCGGCTACCCGGGGACCCGCGAGTACGTGCAGCAGGTGCAGGGCCGCTTCCACATCCCCATCGTCGCCGGCGTCACGGCCGTGACGGCGCCGTCGCTCTACCCGTACCTGCAGACCGGCCAACTGCGCGGGCTGCTGGGCGGCATGGCCGGCGCGGCCGAGTACGAGGACCTGCGCTACGAGCGGGGCATGGCCTCGCACGGCATGGACGCGCAATCGCTGGCGCACGTGTTCATCGGCCTGTGCATCGTGCTCGGCAACGTCGCCTACTGGGAGAACCGCCGGAGGGCCGCGCGATGACCCCGCACCTGAGCACCGACCTCGGCGTCTGGGTGGCGGCGGCGCTGACCCTGTGCGTGTTCAGCTTCCTGTACCGCGACAACCCCTTCTACCGCTTCGCCGAGCACCTCTTCGTCGGCGTGTCGGCGGGCTACTACCTGGTGCTCAGCTTCTGGAGCGTCATCGTCGCCAACCTCTGGGACCCGCTGACCCTGGCCTTCGACGGCCGGCACGGCTCGGCCTTCGCCGCCCGCCTCGGGGACTACCGCGCCTTCCTCCTCCTGCCGGCGCTGCTCGGCCTGCTCCTGTTCAGCCGGTTCGTGCCCCGCGTCGGCTGGCTGGCCCGCTGGTCGCTGGCCCTCATCATCGGCGTCTACGCGGGCCTCAAGACCACCGGCTTCGCGCAGAGCGACTTCGTCGCGCAGGTGCACGGCAGCATCCAGCCGCTGTGGACGGGGGAGTGGGGCTCGAGCCTCAGTGCGGTCGTCTTCACCGTCGGTGTCGTCTGCTCGCTGCTCTTCTTCTACTTCAGCCGCGAGCAGAAGGGCGTGCTGGCGGGGGCGTCCCGCCTCGGGGTGTTCTTCCTCATGGTGTCGTTCGGCGCGGGCTACGGCTACACGGTGATGTCCCGCATCTCGCTGCTCATCGGCCGGTTCCAGTTCCTGCTGTTCGACTGGCTGGGGCTGCGCTGACGCGGGCGCGGCCGCGCCATGTTCCTGTGGTGTGACGGGGGCCACGGCCCGGCCGAGAACATGCGCCGGGACGCGGCCCTGCTGCTTGCGGCGGAGGCCGGGACGGAGCCGGTGCTGCGCGTGTTCCGCTTCGCCCCGGCCGGCATCACCCTGGGAAGGGCGCAGGATCCGGAGCGCGAGCTGGACCTCGCCCGCTGCCGCGCCGCCGGGGTGGGCTGGGCGGTGCGCCCCACCGGCGGCCGCGCCATCTTCCACGACGAGGAGTGGACCTACTCGCTGGCCGCGGCGCTCGACGAGCCGCTCTGGGGCGGCAGCCTCGAGCGGGCCTATGGCGCGGTCTCGCGGCTGCTGGCTGCCTCCCTCGGGCGGCTCGGCGTGCCGGTGCGGCTGGCCCACGG
>CAZSQE010000215.1:0-4612 GCA_964608905.1 uncultured bacterium
GGGTCGGGCCGTGAGCCCCGCCCGGCCGCCGGGCCGCACGCCGCTCATGGAGCAGTACCTGCGGGTCAAGCGGGAGCAGCCCGACGCCTTCCTCTTCTTCCGCCTGGGCGACTTCTACGAGATGTTCTTCGACGACGCGGAGCGCGGCGCCGCGCTGCTCGGGCTGACCCTCACCTCGCGGAACAAGCAGGACCCCGAGCCCATCCCGATGTGCGGCATCCCCTGGCACCAGCGCGACGCCTACCTGGCGCGCCTGCTGCGCCTCGGCCACAAGGTGGCCGTCTGCGACCAACTCGAGGACCCGGCGCAGGCCCGGGGGCTGGTGCAGCGGGGCATCACCGAGGTCCTGACGCCGGGCTCGGTGACCGGGGACGCGTTCCTCGAGGGCGCCGGCAACAACTTCCTCGCCGCCCTCTGGCCGGGCCCCGGCGCGCTGGGCGTCTGCCTCGCCGACGCCTCGACGGGGGAGGTGAAGCTGGTCGAGCCCGCGTGGGAGGAGGCGTCCGGGTTCCTCTCCCGCCTGCCGGTCTCGGAGTGGCTGCTGCCGGCCCCGCCCGACCTCGAGGCGGACGGGGCGGCGCGGCTCGAGGCGGTGGTGGCCGGCTTCCCCGGCGCGCGCAGCACCGCCGCCGCCCGGCGCTTCCTGGACGAGGCCCTGCCCGCCGCGCGCTGGGGCGCCGCGGGAGCCGAGCTGCTGCGCGGGCTGCCGGTCGCGGCCCTCGCCGCCGCGGCGGGGCTCGACTACCTCGACCGCGTGCAGGGGGGCGCGGCGCTGCAGCTCACGCGGGTGGAGCGCTGGAGCGAGGAGGCCGTGCTGCGCTACGACGGGGCGACGGCGCGTCACCTCGAACTGTTCCAGCCGCAGCCCGGGGGCGATCCCTCGCACACGCTGTGGCGCCACATCAACCTCTGCGTGAGCCCGCCCGGCGCGCGGCTGCTCCGTGCCCGGCTGGAACGGCCGCTCACCGACCTCGCGGCCCTTGCGGCCCGCCACGACGCGGTCGCGGCGTGGCTGGAGGCGGGCACGACCCGCGGGGCCTTCCGCGAGCGGCTCAAGGGCATGCCCGACCTCGAGCGGCTCGCCGCCCGCGTCGCCTGCGGCAAGGCCACCCCGCGCGACCTCGGCGCGCTGCGCGACGCGCTGGCCCGCCTGCCCTCCCTCGGTGCGGCGCTGGCGGGCCTCGCGGGGCGGACCGCCGATCCCGCGGCGCTCGCCGGGGCGCCCGGGCTGGAGTCGCAGCTGCGCGGCGCGCTGGTCGAGGAGCCGCCGCCGCTCGCGCGCGAGGGCGGCATCATCCGGCCCGGGCACGACGAACGCCGCGACGAGCTGGATGCGCTGGCCCACTCGGGCAAGCGCTGGATCGCCGAGCTGGAGGCGGCCGAGCGGGTGCGCACCGGAATCCCCAGCCTCAAGGTCGGCTTCAACCGCGTCTTCGGCTACTACCTCGAGGTCACCCGCGCCCACCTCGAGAAGGTCCCGGCGGACTACGAGCGGCGGCAGACGCTGACCACGGCGGAGCGCTTCGTCACGCCGGCGCTCAAGCAGCGCGAGGCCGAGGTGCTGGGGGCGGAGGAGAGGCTCAAGGCGCTGGAGCACGAGCTGTTCACCGCGCTGCGCGAGCGGGCCGCGGCCTTCGTGCCGGAGGTCCAGGCCGCCGCGGCCGCGCTGGCGCGGCTGGACGCCGAGGCGGCGCTGGCCGAGGCGGCGGCGCGCTACGGCTGGACGCGGCCGGCGGTGGACGACTCGGACCGCATCCGGCTCGAGGCGGCGCGGCACCCGGTGGTCGAGCGGCTGCTGCCGCGGGGCGCCTTCGTCCCCAACGACTGCGTGCTGGACGGCGCCGCGCGCCAGGTGCTGCTGCTCACCGGGCCCAACATGGGCGGCAAGAGCACGTACCTGCGCCAGGTCGCGCTCGTCGTGCTGCTGGCGCAGAGCGGCTCCTTCGTGCCGGCGGCGCGCGCCGCGATCGGGCGGGTGGACCGCCTCTTCACCCGGGTGGGCGCCGCCGACCGCCTCGGCGCCGGGCAGAGCACCTTCATGGTGGAGATGAGCGAGACCGCCGACATCCTGCGGCTGGCCACGCCCCGCTCGCTGGTGCTGCTGGACGAGATCGGGCGCGGCACCGCCACCTACGACGGGCTGGCCCTGGCCTGGGCGGTCACCGAGCACCTGCACGCCGGCGAGGGCCCGCGCCCGCGCACCGTCTTCGCCACCCACTACCACGAGCTCACCCAGCTGGCGGCCAGCCTGCCGCGCCTGGCCAACATCCACGTCACCGTGGACGAGTCGCACGGCACCGTGGTCTTCCTGCACGGCGTCGCCGAGGGCCCCGCCGACCGCTCCTACGGCATCCACGTGGCGAAGCTGGCCGGGCTGCCCGAGAGCGTGCTGGCGCGGGCGCGCGAGGTGCTGGCCGAGCTCGAGAGCGAGCGCACGGTGGACCGCCTCGAGCCGCCGGCCGGGCGCCGGGGCCGGCGCCCGGCGGTGGCCACGGCGCAGCTGCCGCTCTTCGCCGCCGAGCCCCACCCGGTGCTGGAGGCGCTGCGGGCGCTCGACCTCGAGCGGCTCACGCCGCTCGAGGCGCTCAACCGGATCGGCGAGTGGAAGCGGGGGCTCGAGCGGGGATGACGGCGGTGCGGCGCGCAGCCCGGGCCGGACGGCCGGGGACGCGGGCGCGGCGCCAGGCGACGAGCCGGCGCCAGTGGGCCGGGCGCTCGGCGCGGATCCACGCCTCCAGTCCGGCCGCGGTGCGGAACCACGCGCGCACGTCGGCCAGCGGCAGCCAGCGCTCGCAGGAGCGCGGGTCGTGCTCGCGGCACATCACCGGGTGGCGCCCGTGGATGCGGCACCGCCCGCCGGGTCCCAGCTCGGCGCAGCGGGTGGCGAAGTGCACCGACCAGCGCTCGGGACGATCGAGGGAGAGCTCGACCCCGCGGTGGTGCAGGGCCCAGAGCCACTGGTCGTACTCCCAGGCCGCGCGCGGCGCGTCGATCTCGATCGTCACGTAGGCGCAGCAGCGCGTGCAGCCGCGGCACAACCGGGCCGTCTCGGCGCGGGCCAGCGCCAGCGCCGGACGCCGGTCGGCCGCCGGGCGGCGCGGCGCGCCGGCGCGGCGGGGGGGCGTCATCCGCGGGCCATCGACTTCCAGAGCACGCCCACCACGCTCAGCACGATCGAGGCCACCAGGGTCGCGGGCAGACCGCCCGGGATGTCGAAGCCCTGCACCAACTGCGCGGTGAGGGCGAGCATGGCCGTGTTGAGCAGGATGAGGAAGAGGCCGAGGGTGATGATGGTGAGCGGCAGGGTGAGCAGGAAGAGCACCGGCTTGAGCAGGGTGTTGACCAGGGCCAGCCAGAACGCCGCCCAGAAGGCGGCCTGCCAGCCCGCCACGTAGAAGCCGGGCAGGGTGCGGGAGAGCAGCAGCATCGTCCCGCCGATCATGACGAAGTAGAGCAGCATCCCCATCATGGCTGGTTCCCCTCCAGGACCTCGAGGCAGTTCTCGTAGCGTCCGAACGACGGCATCAGGTAGACCCCGGCCGCGCTGGCCCGGCAGCGCTCGAGCAGCTCGCGCGCCAGCTCGACGCCCACCCGCGCGCCCGAGTTGCCGGCGTCGCGCAGGCGGGCGCGCACCCAGTCGGGCACCTGGATGCCCGGCACCTCGTTGTGCAGGAACTCGGCGTGGCGGAACGACTGCAGCGGCAGGATGCCGATGAGGATGGGCACGCCCGGCACGTCGCCCAGCCGCTCGAGGAAGCGCTCCCAGGCCTCCAGCTCGTAGACCGGCTGCGTCATGACGAAGCGCGCGCCGGCCTCCAGCTTGCGGCGGAAGTGCGCCAGCTCCGCCTCGAGGTCGTCGGCGGTGGGGTTCACACCGCAGCCCACGGCGAAGGACGTCGCGGCCCCGATGGAGTTGCCGGCCAGGTCGTGCCCCCGGTTCATCGCGCCGGCGATGCGGATGAGCCCGACCGAGTCGGTGTCGTAGACGGCGGTGGCGTCGGGGTAGTCGCCCAGCCCGGGCGGATCGCCGGTCAGGCACAGCAGGTTGCGCAGGCCGAGGGCGTGGCAGCCCAGCAGGTCGCTCTGCAGCCCCATCAGGTTCCGGTCGCGGGTGGTGACGTGCAGGATGATGTCGAGGCCCGGGGCCTCGGCCAGCACCTGGTAGGCCACCGCCGCGGCGCTCATGCGCACGCGGGCCATCGGCGAGTCGGCGATGTTGACGGCGTCCACGCCGCGCCGGGCCATGAGCCGCGCCCCCTCGATGACCTTGCGGGTGCTCACGCCGCGGGGCGGGTCCAGCTCGACGCTGACGAGGAACTTCTCCCGCAGGCGCCCGAGCAGCGGCGGCTCGGGCCCGGCCGCGGCGGTCTCGACCGGCGCCGGGGCCGTCTCCAGCACGCTCACCTCCGCGCCCGGGGCGAGCCGCTCGGCCGGCAGGTGCGAGGCCAGGCGCTCGTGCATCGCGCGGATGTGGGCCGGCGTGGTGCCGCAGCAGCCGCCCAGCAGCGTCACGCCGGCCGCGACGGCGCGCGCGGCGAACTCGGCGAAGTACTCCGGGCGGGCCAGGTAGTGGAAGCGCCCGCCCTGCCGCCGCGGCAGGCCGGCGTTGGGC
>CAZSQE010000216.1:0-4586 GCA_964608905.1 uncultured bacterium
GGCGAGTCCCGGCCCTCCCGGCCCGGGCCCTCCCGGCTCAGCGCACCGTCTTGTGGAAACGCGCCGTGGCCAGCGCCAGCAGGCCCGTGCCCATCGCCAGCAGCGCCAGGAACTGGGGCCACAGCGCGTCCAGCCCCGCCCCCTTGAGGAAGATGGCGCGCACGATCTCGAGGAAGTGCCGCAGCGGGTTCAGGAGCGTCATCCACTGGAACGCCGCCGGCATGCTCGAGACCGGGAACATGAACCCCGAGAGCAGCATGAGCGGCAGGATGAACAGGAACGAGGTCATCACCGCCTGCTGCTGCGTGCCCGAGACGGTCGAGATGAGCAGTCCCAGCCCGAGGGTGGACAGCAGGTAGAGCACCCCGGCCAGGAGCAGCAGCGGGAAGCTGCCCTCGAACGGCACCCGGAACCAGAGCAGCGCCACGGCGGCGATGAGCAGCAGCTCCACCATGCCGATGATGGCGAAGGGCACGGTCTTGCCGACGATCAGCTGGGCCCGGCCCAGCGGGCTGACCATGAGCTGTTCGAGCGTGCCCAGCTCGCGTTCGCGCACCACCGCCAGCGAGGTGAGCAGCAGGCTCATGATGAGCATGATGGCGCCCATCACCGCGGGGACGTTGTAGTCGCGGCTGACCAGCCCCGGGTTGAACCAGGCCCGCTCGCGCAGCTCGATCGGCGCGGCGGCGCCGAGGCCGCTGCGCGACAGCGCCCAGGCCTGCACGATGCGCCCGGCGTAGCCGCTGGCCACGGTGGCGGTGTTCGAGTTCGTGCCGTCGAACAGGAACTGCACCCGGGCACGGGAGTCGGCCAGGTCGCGGGCGAACCCGCGCGGGATGTGGACCCCCAGCAGGGCGCGACCGTGGTCGAGCGCCTCGACCAGCGCGGCGGGGCGCTCGGCGAAGCCCACCGGGCGGAAGTAGCCCGAGGCGAAGAGCGTGCGCGTCAGCTCGCGCGAGGCGGCGGTGTGGTCCTGGTCCACGACGAAGGTGCTCACGTTGCGCACGTCGGTCGAGACCACGTAGCCGAACGCCAGCAGCTGGACCACCGGGGCGACGAGCACGATGCGCATGAGCCGCGGGTCGCGCCGGACCTGGATCAGCTCCTTGCGCACCAGCACGAGCAGGCGGTCGAAGCGCTCCGGGAGCCTCATGCCAGCTCCTTGCGGAAGGCGCGCACCGCCAGCGCCAGCCCGACCGCGCCGTAGACGAACATGAGCAGGCCCTGCGGCCACAGCACCTCGGGCCCGATGCCCTTGAGGAAGATGCCGCGCGTCACCACCAGGAAGTAGCGCGCCGGCACCAGGTAGGTGAGCGCCTGCAGCGGCGCCGGCATGGTGTCGATGGCGAACATGAAGCCCGAGAACAGCAGGCCCGGCAGGAAGGTCGAGAGCAGGCCGATCTGCGTGGCCAGGAGCTGGTTGCGCGCGACCGCGGAGATGAGCAGCCCGAGCCCGAGCGTGCCGGTGAGGAACGCGAACGAGGCGCCGGCGAGGAAGACCGGGTCGCCGCGGAACGGCACGCGGAAGAGCAGCACGCCGACCACCGAGCAGAGCGCCACGTCCACCAGGCCGATGCCGAGGTAGGGCAGCAGCTTGCCGATCACCACCTCGGCGCGGGTCACCGGCGTGGACGCCAGCTGCTCCATCGTGCCGCGCTCCCACTCGCGGGCGATGGTGAGCGAGGTGAGCAGGCCGGCGATGATCATCATGATCACCGCGATGAGGCCGGGCACGATCATGTTGCGGCTCGCCAGCTCCTCGTTGTACCAGATGCGCGTCTCGGCGCTCACCGGCAGGCCCACCTGCCGGCTGCGCTGCAGCATCCGCACCGCGTACTGCTGGGCGATGGCCTGGGTGTAGCCGAGCGCGATGGTGGCGGTGTTGGCGTCGCTGCCGTCCACGATCGCCTGCACCTCGGCCGTGCGGCCGGCGCCGAGGTCGGCGGCGAAGCCGCGCGGGACGACCAGCGCCATGCGCACCGTGCCGCGGTCGAGCAGCGGCCCGATGTCGGCGGTGCGCGCGCGGACCGCGGCCAGGGTGAAGTGGCCCGAGGCGAGGAAGGCGTCGGTCAGCTCGCGCGAGGCGCGGGTGTGGTCCAGGTCCACGACCGCCAGCCGGATGTCGCGCACGTCCCAGGTGATGGCGTAGCCGAAGAGGACCAGCAGCGCCACCGGCAGCAGGAAGGCGAGGATCAGGCTGCGCGGGTCGCGCCGGAGCTGCAGCACCTCCTTGCGGGCGACGGCGAACAGGCGCATGCGGTCCATCGCGGCCTCAGTCCGCCAGCACGCCGCCGGAGGCGTGCACCAGGGCGACGAAGACGTCCTCGAGCGACGGCTCGACGGCGCGGAGGCCGTGCACCGCCACGCCGCGCGCGGCTCGCCGCGCGGGCAGGGCGGTGCGCGCCGCGTCGGCGTCGCGCACGGTGACGTGCACGGCCCGGCCGAAGAGCCCGACGTCCACCACGCCCTCGGCGCCGGCCAGCGCCTCGACGGCGCGCGGCGCGTCGTCGGTGGCGATCTCGAGCAGCGGCACCGGCATCGCCGTGCGCAGCGCGGCGGGACGGTCGAGGGCGATGATCCGCCCCCGGTTCATGAGCGCCAGCCGGTGGCAGTACTCGGCCTCCTCCATGTAGTGCGTGCTCACCAGCACGGTGGTGCCGCCCGCCGCCAGGCCGCCGATGAGGTCCCAGAAGTCGCGGCGCGAGATGGGGTCCACGCCCGACGTCGGCTCGTCGAGGAACAGCACCGGCGGCTCGTGCAGCACGGCGGTGCCGAGCGCGAGCCGCTGCTTCCAGCCCAGCGACAGCTCCTGCGTCAGCCGGTCGCGGTGGTCCTTCAGCCCGGCCATCTCCAGCACCCAGTCGCGCCGCGCGGCGCGGCGCGCGCGCGGCACGCCGTGGAGCCCGGCGAAGAAGGCGATGTTCTCCTCGACGGTGAGGTCGCCGTAGAGCGAGAACAGCTGCGACATGTAGCCGATGCTGCGCTTGACCGACTCGGTCTCGCGCGCCACGTCGAACCCGGCCACGGTGGCGCGGCCGGCGGTCGGGCGCAGCAGGCCGGTGAGCATCTTGAGCGTGGTGGTCTTGCCGGCGCCGTTGGGGCCGAGGAAGCCGAACACCTCGCCGCGCCCGACCGCGAACGAGACCTCGTCCACGGCGGTGAACGCGCCGAAGCGGCGCGTCAGGCGCTCGACCCCGACGGCCGGCGCGCTCACGCCGTCCCCGCGCGCTCGATGCGCTCGATGAACACGTCCTCGAGCGAGGGCTCGACCGGGTGCGCCTCGCCGGCGGCGAAGCCCGCGGCGCGCAGCGCGGCGGCGACCCGCCGGCCGTCCGCGGCGGCGTCGGCCACGGCGACGTGGAGCCGGTCGCCGAAGACGGCGGCGGCCCGCACGCCGGGCAGGGCGCGGGCGGCGGCGCGGGCCTCGTAGACGCGGTCCACCGGGACGGCCACCATCGCCAGGCCGAAGTCGCGCTGCAGCCGCGCGGCCGAGTCGAGCGCCACCAGCCGGCCGCGGTGCAGCATGGCCAGGCGGTCGAAGCGCTCGGCCTCGTCCATGTAGGCGGTGCTCACCACCACGGTGGTGCCGCGCGCCACCATCTCGTGCACGATGAGCCACAGGTCGCGGCGCGAGATGGGGTCCACGCCGAAGGTGGGCTCGTCGAGCAGCAGGATCTCCGGTTCGTGCACCAGGCAGCAGGAGAGCGCCAGCTTCTGCTTCATGCCGCCGGAGAGCCGCCCGGCCAGCCGCGCGCGGAACGGCCCCAGCGCCGAGAAGCGGTACAGCCGCTCGAGGCGCGCCGGCCGCTCGGCGCGCGGCACGCGGTAGAGGTCGGCGTAGAAGTCGAGGTTCTCCTCGACGGTGAGGTCGCCGTAGAGCCCGAAGCGCTGCGCCATGTAGGCGATCGAGTGCTTCACCCGCTCGGGCTCGCGCGCCACGCTCACGCCGCCGAGGCGGGCGTCGCCGGCGCTGGGCCGCAGCACCCCGGCCAGCATGCGCAGCGTCGTGGTCTTGCCGGCGCCGTCGGGGCCGACCAGGCCGAACAGTTCGCCCGGCGCCACGGCGAAGCTCAGCCCGTCCACGGCGGTGAGCGCGCCGAAGCGGCGGGTCAGGCCGTCCAGCGCGACGGCCGGGGCGGCTGCCGGACCGGCCGTCGTCACGTCCCGGTCGCCAGCCGCACGTCGGCGGGCATGCCCGGCTTCAGCTCGAAGTCCGGGTCGCCGGTGACGCGGACCTTGACGGCGTAGACCAGCTTCACGCGCTCCTCCTCGGTCTGCACGTTCTTGGGCGTGAACTCGGCCTCGCTGCCGATGTAAACGACCGTGCCGGGATAGGTCTTGTCGCGGAAGGTGTCGGTGGTGATGGTGGCGGCCTGCCCGGTGTGCACGGCGCCGATGCGCACCTCGCTCACGTAGATGCGCACCCAGCGGTCGTCGCGGTCCATGAGCGACACCACCGCCGTGCCGGCGCCGACGATCTCGCCCGGCTCGCGGTGCTTCACCGTGACCACGCCGGGGAACGGCGCGCGGATGACCATGTTGGCCAGCGCGGCGTCGGCCGCCGCCAGCGCCGCGCTGGCCAACAT
>CAZSQE010000217.1:0-4581 GCA_964608905.1 uncultured bacterium
GAGGTCCTCTGGTCCGCGGCCGCCCCGGGCGCCGCCGCGGACCAGAGGACCTCCACCGGCTGCCCGGCCCGCGCCGGGTTCGGCAGGAGCGCAGGACGCACCGGCGCCGGCGCCTCCGCCTCGGGGACCGCCGCCAGCGAGGGCTGGTCGGTCGAGCGGGTGCGCTCCATGAGGCGCGGCATCGAGCCGTTGAGCGCGCGGTAGACCACCAGGACGTTGCCGGGGGAGAGCGGCAGCACCCCGGGCAGGTAGGCGGCGGCGCCGGCGGGGGAGACGTCCGTGCTGAAGGCGTCCCAGCCGGCCAGCGGCCGCCACCGCCGGTAGCGCACCTGCGGCGCCCCGCCCACGGTGCGCTCGAAGACGAGGTGGAGGCCCCCCGCCGCGTCGCGGGCCAGTTGGGCGCGGGTGACGGTGTTCGCGCTGTTCTCGATGACGGTGTCCTGCACCGCGTAGCCCCCGGTCGGCAGCCGGTGCTGGTAGTGGATCGCCGTCGCGCTCGAGCGGTTCTCGAGCCAGACGTTGTGCACACTGCCCGACGGGTCCACGACGGTCGAGACCCACGTCTGCGGGTAGCCGCTCTCGGGGACCAGCTTCATCCACGGCCCGGGCAGCGAGTCCGGCCCGCAGCGCGAGAAGCGCACGAGCGGCGGCCAACTCGCGTCGTCCACCCACGTCACCATCGAGCCGCCCGCGGGCAGCGTGGTCACCGAGGGCTTCGCGGGGTACTCCACCGCCCCGGAGAGGATGAAGGGCTGCCCGAAGGGCGACAGGTAGGGGAAGCGCAGGTAGCGGACCTGCGGCGCCTCCTGGCCGACGTGGATCCAGGCGACGTGGACGACGCCCCGGCCGTCGGCGCCGATGGCCGGGGAGCGGTGCTCCCCCGCGGTGGCGTCGAGCAGCCGCTCCTCGGTCCACGCGCCCCGCACCCGCGCCCGGTAGTAGATGCGCGCCGGGCCGTCCCGCGTGTCGGTCCAGGCCACCGCGAGGTCGTCGGTCCCCAGCCGCGCGATCGCGGGCTCGAAGGCGTGTCCGGCCGAGGTCGTGACCTCGACGCCCGCGTCCCACGTCTCCCCGGTGCGGGTGCGCAGCACGACCTGGAGGTGCGCGGCCCGCGACTCGCTGGAGACGGCGTACACGCTGCCGTCGGCGCCGCGCACCGCGGTGGCGGCGGGCGTCTGGGCGTCGGCCGGGGCGTACACGCCGACCGTGACGTCGCGCGCCGGCTGCCACCCGGCGGCGCGCACCTGGGCGAGGAAGCTCCACGCGCCGTCGCCCGCGGTGATGTCGAACAGCCCCAGGCCGGTCGGGTTGCCGCGGAAGGTGCGGGTGCTGGGCGCGGCCATGTCGTCGAAGACGAAGGTCTGTCCGGTGGCGCCGGGGAAGGGGTCCCCGGAGTCGCCGCGGTTCCCGCCGGTGGTGAGGTCGTCGGCCCCCTCGGCCTCGACCACCACCAGCCCCGGCGTGAGCCCCGAGTTGACCAGGTTCGCGGCCCAGGCCCCGTAGATCACGTCCTCGTCCACGTGGGTGAGGATGAGCCCGTCGGCGGGCAGCCTGCGGTCGAAGCCCTCGCGCCGGCGCGCCTCGACGAGGAAGTGCTCGGGGTCCAGCTCCCCCTGGAACGAGAGCTCGAGCACCTGCAGGTCCTGGTGGATCGGGGTCAGCGTGACGTTCGTGTCCTCGGCGGGCACCAGCGTCTGCGTCCAGCCCAGGTAGCGCGACAGCCAGGACCCGGGGTGGGTGGGGTACTCCGGCGAGTAGCTGTTGCCGCCCCAGCCGCCGGAGCCCATGAGCGACCAGCAGCCCGGTCCCACGTCGATCCGTCCGCCGTCGCGCACGTCGTAGAGGTCGGGCAGGCCGAGGGCGTGCCCGAACTCGTGGCAGTAGACGCCGATCTCGCTGATGTTGCCGGCGCGCAGGGGCGACAGCTCCGGCAGCGTCGTGAAGCGGCTGATCTTGACGAAGCGCGTGGTGGAGCCGGGCACCGGGTCGGAGGTCGTGTA
The DNA here is from genome assembly GCA_964608905.1 of uncultured bacterium. Taxonomy (GTDB): domain Bacteria; phylum Eisenbacteria; class RBG-16-71-46; order RBG-16-71-46; family RBG-16-71-46; genus JANXPZ01. The sequence continues at coordinate 2,001 of CAZSQE010000217.1, forward strand.
GACGTTGGTGAAGCTCCAGTAGCCCGACAGGGTCGAGGTGATGGACCACAGGTCGTTGTCGTAGCGGTCGGGGGAGGCCTCGCCACCGATGCCGGCGTGCACGACCCACAGCATGTCCACGTAGCCGTCGCCGTCGAGGTCGTAGTCGGACCAGTTCACGCCGGCCGCGCAGGAGTCCAGCGCCTCCTTGACCAGCCCGGCGATGTTGCGGGGCGTGGAGGTGCGGGACAGCCCCCAGCTGTTGAAGCCGTAGAAGAGCTTGTCGTTGGCGACCCGCACCGTGGCCACCACCTTGCCGGTGACGGTCATGCGGCCGCCCGAGGCCCAGCGGTAGTAGTCGAAGACCGAGCCCGTCGGCGTGGCGCCGGTGGAGTCGAACAGCGCCGTGTCGAAGGCGGCGGCGCCGAAGACCAGGTCCTGGTCGGAGTAGCCGACCAGCACGACGGGGATGCGCCACAGCGACTGCACCGCGCTGACGCCGAGCCCGTCCGGGCGCCCGGGCAGCGCGAAGGCGCCTTCCTGGAACGCGGTGGCGACCTCGGACGGCACGGGGTGGCCGGGCAGGGGGGGCATCGTGGCGCCGCCCGGGGAGGCCAGCGCGGCCAGCCCGCCGAGGACGAGCAGGAGCTCGAGGCTGTGGCTAGTGAATCGGGACACGGGTACCTGTCTGTTCCAGCGACGGCGTGAGTGGTGGACGGCCCCCGGTCGCGACCCACTCATCATCGGCGCGGGAGGCGCGCGAGGTCAAGAGGGTGCCGCCCCGGCGCGGCGTGCGGGCCGACCACCGTGCCGGGGGCCCCGGCGCTAGATGGGCCCGGCGGGCTGTGCTAGCGTGCCCGCGTGCCTGGTGAGCCGCCATGAAGCCTCCCCTCGTGAAGCTCGTTCTCCTCGGTCTGGGCCTGGCCGCGGGGGGGCCGGCGCCCGGGGCGGGCACGGACCTGCCCCCCCTGGCCGGGGACTCCCAGCCGCCCTTCACGGCCGACCTCGCCATCTCCTTGGATGACGCGGACCGCCCGGCGCTTTCGGTATCGGTGGGCGTCCCCTACGGGGGCCTGCAGTGGCTGCTGCTCTCGCCGGGCTACGGCGCCGGGGTGGAGGTCATGGTCTCGCTCGAGCCGGAGGAGCGGGGCCAGCGGGTCTTCGGGGACACCTGGGAGCGCCGGCTGGTCGTCCCGACCTTCGAGGAGACGACGTCGCCGCTCGCCCTGCGGGAATCGCGCACGTTCGAGGTGCCGCCCGGCGGGTACAGGGCGCGGGTCTCCGTGCGGGACCTCGGCTCCGGCCTCTCCTCGTCGGCCGCGGCGCGGCTCCGGGTGCCCGACCTCTCGGGCGTGCCCCTGGGGCTCTCGGACCTGGCGCTCGGCACGGCGGACTCCGCCGGGGCCTTCGTCCCCGTCCCGTCGCGGGCGTTCGGCCTCGAGGTTCGCTCCCTGGCCGCCCGCCTCGCCCTCTTCGACCACCGGCCGGGGGGCTGGCCGCGCGCGCTCACCCTGCGCTACCGGGTGCTGGACGACCTGCGGCTCGAGGTGCTGGCCGGCGACTGCCCGGTGAACATGGGACGGCCCGTCGAGCGCGTCGTCCTGCGCGTGCCCGCGGGCGACCTCTTCCTCGGCGACTACGTCCTCGAGGTGGGCCTGGACGGCGAAGGCACGCGCTGGCGGGTCGAGCGGTCCTTCGAGGTGGTGGAGAGCGGGGCGCCCCGCGGGCGCGACTTCGCGCGGGTGATGGAGGTGCTCTCCTACATCGCCGAGCCGGGCGAGGTGGCGCGCCTGCGCTCGCTCGCGCCCGGGGCGCAGGCCGCGGGCTGGGAGGAGTTCTGGCGCCGGCGCGACCCGGACCCGGAGACCCCCGCCAACGAGGCGCGGATCGAGTTCTTCCGGCGCGTCCGCCACACGGAGCGCCGCTTCCGGGGCTACGGCCCGGGCTGGAGGACGGACATGGGTCGCATCTACATCAAGTACGGCCCGCCGGACCAGGTGGAGTCGCGGCCCTACCAGGGGAGCGTCCCGGGGGCCGAGATCTGGACCTACGGGCGCCCGCTCCGGCGCTTCCTGTTCGAGGACCGGGACGGCTTCGGCCGCTACGTGCTGGTCAGCCCGGTGTTCGAATGAGCCGGGGCAGCCACGGGGTGGTCGCGGCCGCGTTCCTCGACGTGCGACGCCGGCCCGGGCACCGCCACGAGCTGACCAGCCAGCTCCTGCTGGGCGAGGTCGTCCGGGTGCTGCGGTCGCGACGGGACGGGGCCTGGCACCAGGTGGAGGGCCTGGCGGACGGCTACCGCGGCTGGGTGCGGGACGGCGGGCTCGTCCGGGTGAGCGGGGCCCGGGCGCGGCGCTGGACGGCGAAGGCCGCGGCGCGGGTGAGCGCCGCCTCGGCCGAGGTGCGGGCCCGCCCGGGCCGCGGGGCGCTGGTGAGCCCGCTCTTCCTGAACAGCCGCGTCATCGCCGGGCCGAGGCGCGGGCCGTGGCGCCGCGTGGAGCTGCCCGACGGCCGCCGCGGCTGGGCGCCCGCGGCCGCCCTGGCCGGCCCGGGCGAGCGGCCGGACCTGACCGGGCGCGTGCTGGGCCTGCTCGGCGTGCCC
>CAZSQE010000218.1:0-4563 GCA_964608905.1 uncultured bacterium
GCTCGGCGGCGGAGGGGAACAGCCAGTCCTCCGAGTCCTTCTGCTGCTGGTAGAGCCGGCGCGCCACCACCAGGTGCTGCGCCAGCTCGGCGAAGCGGCGCTTGCGCACCCGCGGGTTGGTGGACTCGGTCCAGCGCTTGAACACCTCGTCCTCGAACGAGCCGGAGGGCTGCCAGGCGCCGAGGATCTCCTCCATCTCCCCCACCACCAGCTCGAACATGCGGATCTTGCGGTCGAGGATCTCGAGCACGTAGGCCTCGATGGTGCCGCGCGCCGCCAGGTTCACCACCCGCACCGGGTGCTTCTGGCCGAGGCGGTGCACGCGGCCGATGCGCTGCTCGACCCGCATCGGGTTCCAGGGCAGGTCGTAGTTGATGACGATGCGCGAGAACTGGAGGTTGCGGCCCTCGCCGCCCGCCTCGGTGCTCACCAGCACGGGCGAGGCGGTGCGGAAGAACTCGAGCGCCTCCTCCTTCTCGCGCCAGCCCAGCTCGCCGTGGAACACCGCCGGCTCGACGTTCGACCCGCGCAGGGCCTGGATGATGGCCTCCTGGGTCGAGCGGAACTGGGTGAAGACGATGGCCTTCTCGCCGCCCAGCGCGGCCAGCACCCGCTGCAGCGTGCGCACCTTGGAGGGGCAGGCCGAGGCGGCCTCGGCGCGCGCCGCCAGCTGGCGCAGCCGGCGCTGGTCGAGCCCGTCGGGCCGCTGCGCCAGCCGCTCGAGCGTGGCCCGGGCCGCCGCCCAGGAGGAGCCCATCTCCTTCTGCAGCACCATCAGGGTGAAGTAGTGCGGCCGCCCGGGCCCGCCGTGCTCGCCGTGCACCGCCTCGGCCACGAACTCGCTCACCTGCCGGTAGAGCGCCCGCTCGATCGGGGTCTGCGCCACCCACCGGGTCTCGACCTTGCGCGGCGCGAACACCAGGTCGGTGTCGCCGCGCCGGGTGCGGATCATGACCACCTTGAGCAGGTTGCGCAGGCGCGGGGTGTTGCGCGGCGTGCGCTTGTCGTGCCCGGAGAGGAAGTCGCGCCGGAACTGCGAGAACGTGCCGACCGTGCCCGGGCGGGTGAGCGTGACCAGGTTGTACAGCTCGCGCATGTCGTTCTGCACCGGCGTGGCGGTGCAGAGCAGCAGGTAACGGGGGTTGAGGTCGTTCACGAACTTCCACCCCAGCGTCAGGTGGTTGCGCAGCCGGTGCGCCTCGTCCACCACGACCATGTCGTAGTTGGCGCCGCGCACGCGGCGGCGGTGGCGCTCGTGCCGCGCCGTCTCGAGCGAGGAGATGACCAGCGGGTGGTGGCCCCATTGCCCGGCCGGGCCGCGCGAGACGACGAAGTCCAGCTCGAACTTCTCCCACAACTCGGCGCGCCACTGCTCGCACAGCGAGGCCGGCACCAGCACGAGCACGGTGCGGGCGGCGCCGCGCAGCAGGTACTCCTTGATGACGATGCCGGCCTCGATGGTCTTGCCGAGGCCGACCTCGTCGGCGAGGATGGCGCGCCCGTTCAGGTCGCGCATGACCTTGACGCAGGCGGCGATCTGGTGCGGGAAGCGCTCGACGCCGCGCAGCGAGTCGAGCGAGATGAGCCGGTCGGTGCCGGCCCAGCCCGACCACCGCTCGGCGCGGGCGTGCAGGTCGAAACGGGCGACGGTCACCGCCTTGCCACCGTGCCAGCGCTCGAGCAGGCGGTCGCCCTGCGGGTGCCAGGCGCGCGCCGGCGGCGCCGGCTCGCCCGGCACCGGCGCGGGGGCCGGCGCCCCCGGCTCGACGATGGTCCACTCGCGCTGCGTCGACAGGCGCCGCAGCTGCCCGTCGAAGACCACCTCGAGCACCTCGCGGCCGCGGTCGGTGTGGACCTCGACCACCAGGCCCTCGCCGAACTGCGGGTGCTGCAACCGCTGGCCGACCTCGTAGCGGGGCGCCTGGCTCACGTCCACAGTTCGACCTCCTCCCCCGGCGACGGGATGGCCACCGCCGCGCCGACGCGCTCGCGCAGCTTCGCCGCCAGCGCCTCGGCGGCGTCCACGTCGCCGTGCACGAGGAAGATGCGCCGCGGCGCCGGGTCGAGGCGGCCGACCCAGTCGAGGATCTCGGCCTGGTCGGCGTGGGCGCTGAAGCCGTCCAGCGCCGCCACCTCGCAGCGCCGCCGTGCCGGCTCGCCGAAGAGGTTCACGATCTCGGCGCCGTCCCGGAGGCGCCGTCCCAGCGTGCCTTCGGCCTGGTAGCCGACGAAGAGCACGGTGTTCCGCGGGTCGCCGAGCCCGAAGCGCAGGTGGTGGACGACGCGCCCGCCTTCGCACATACCCGAGCCGGCGATGACGATGAAGGGCTCGGAGCGCTCGTTGAGCGCCTTCGACTCCTCGGCGCTGCTGGTGTAGCGCAGGCGGGCGAAGCCGAACGGCGCCCCGTTCCGGTGCGTGAACTGGTCCCGGGTCTCGGTGTCGAAGCACTCGGGGTGCTGCCGGTAGACGCCGGTGGCCACCTTGGCGAGCGGGCTGTCCACGAAGATGGGCACGTCGGGCAGCTCGCCCCGCTCGAGCAGCTCGTGGAGCGTCGCCACCAGCTCCTGGGTGCGCCCCACCGCGAACGACGGCACGATGACGCGGCCGCCGCGCCCGATGGTGCGGCGCACCACGTCCCTGAGCTCCGCCACGTTCTCGGCCTCCGGGGCGTGCAACCGGCCGCCGTAGGTGCTCTCGAGCACCAGCACGTCGGGGCCGGGCGGCACGTCCGGGTCGCGCAGGATGGGCCGCTTCGGACGGCCGAGGTCGCCGCTCATCAGCAGCCGCAGGGCGCGGCCGCCGGCGTGGAACTCGAACGTCGCCGTGGCCGAGCCGAGGATGTGGCCCGCGTCCCAGAAGGTGACGGTGACGTCCTCGGCCAGCGCCCACGGCGCGCGGTAGTCGTGCGGGGTGAAACGCTCGAGCGTGGGCACCACGTCGGCGGGCCGGTAGAGCGGCTTGCGCACGGGCTGGCGCCTTTCGCGCTGCCGCTTGTTCACGTGCTCGAGGTCGCGCTCCATCAGGAACGCGCTGTCGGCGAGCATCGGCCGCGCCAGGTCGGCGGTCGCGGGCGTCAGGTGGATGGGTCCGCGGAAGCCCTGGCGCACCAGCGTCGGCAGGTTGCCGCTGTGGTCGAGGTGCGCGTGCGACAGCACCACCCCCTCGAGCTCGGCCGGGGCGAAGGCGAACGTGCGGTTGACGCGGTCCGCCTCGTCGCGGTGCCCCTGGTACAGCCCGCAGTCGAACAGCCACGTCCTCGCGCCGAAGCGCAGGCGGTGGCGCGACCCGGTGACCGTGCGGGCCGCGCCCTGGAAGCCGATCCCGAGGGAGGCGGGCATCAGAGGCTCGCGTAGTAGATGAGGCCGATCGAGGCGCGCAGGTCGTGGTTGACCTTGTCGCCGAGGAAGATGGCGGCATAGCGCACGCCGACGTCGAAGGCCATGCTCCGCCAGAAGAAGCGCTCCAGCCCGGCCCCGAGCGAGAGGTAGGGCCCGTCGCCGAGCGGGAACTGCGTATCGCCGTCGTTCAGGGTGAAGGTCGGGTGCGCCAGGCCGGCGCCGACGCAGACCATCCGGGGCGTCCGGGTGCGCGTCCCGAACATCTGGTAGAAGTCCACGCCGTACAGGAACACGGTGGACTTCCTGTAGGCGACGCTGCTGTCGGCCGGGAAGACCTCGTCGTTCCAGTAGTCGCGCACGGTCTCGAGGTCGCGCAGGTCGAGGCTGTGGCTCTCGAAGGTCAGCCCCCAGCCCCGCTCGTAGCGCGCGCGGTAGCGCAGCCGCACGTTCATCCCCGGGCCGCTGCCGAACTGCTCGCCGATGGTGCCCGACTTGAGCAGCGTCCCGTAGCTGCCGCCCGCGCTCAGCCCCACCTGGCCCGGCCGCGGCAGCACCACCAGCGGTCCCGCCGCCGCCGTCCCCGCCGCCAGCGCGACCAGCGCCAGCGCCACCACCACCGTCACGATCCCCTGCAGACTGCGCATGCCCGACTCCTTCCGGATGACCCCTCAGGCACGAGGGTGGAAGGTGCGGTGCACCTCCCGGAGATAAGCCCGGTCCAGATGCGTGTAGATCGCCGTCGTCGTCACCGAAGCGTGCCCCAGCAGCTCCTGCACGACGCGCAGGTCGGCGCCGCCGTGCAGCAGGTGCGTGGCGAACGAGTGCCGCAGCGCGTGCGGGTGCACGCGGGCGGTGAGGCCCGCCCCGCGCGCGTGCCGGCGCAGGATGGTCCAGAAGCCGACGCGCGACAGCGGGCCGCCGCGCGCGTTCGTGAAGACGTGCTCGTGCCGCTCGCGGCCGGCCAGCGCCCCGCGCCCGCGCTCGAGCCAGGCGCGCAGCGCCCGCTCGGCGGCCCGGCCGAAGGGCACGGTGCGCTGCTTGTCGCGCTTGCCGGTGACGGTGACCAGCCGCGCGGCGAGGTCCAGCTCGGCGCGCTGCAGGCCGCACAGCTCGGAGACGCGCAGCCCGCTGCCGTAGGCCAGTTCGAGCATGGCCCGGTCGCGCAGCGCGAGCGGCTCCTCCCCCTGCGGCTGCGCCAGCAGTCGCTCGACGTCGCCCACCGGC
>CAZSQE010000219.1:0-4561 GCA_964608905.1 uncultured bacterium
GAGCGGGCCCGCCACGGCGAGCTGTCCCTGCCGTTGCCGGCCCCGCTCGTCGAGGCGCTGGCGTCGCGCGGCGTCGCGCGGCTCTACACCCACCAGGTCCAGGCCATCGAGGCGCTGCGCGGCGGGCTCGACACGGTGGTGGTCACGGGCACGGCGAGCGGCAAGAGCCTCTGTTACCACCTGCCGGTGCTCGAGCGCCTGCTCACCGAGCCGGACGCCACCGCGCTCTACCTGTTCCCGACCAAGGCGCTGGCCCAGGACCAGCTCAAGAGCCTCGCGCGGCTCACCGCCGGGCACCCGGACCTGATGCGCGCGGTCAGCGCCGGGGTGTACGACGGCGACACGCAGGGCGCGACCCGGCGCCGCCTGCGCGACGGCGCCAACCTGCTGCTGTCGAACCCCGACATGCTCCACCAGGGCATCCTGCCCTACCACGCCCGCTGGGGCCGCTTCCTGCGCGGCCTGCGCTTCGTGGTGGTGGACGAGATCCACGCCTACCGCGGCATCTTCGGCTCGCACGTCGCCAACGTGCTGCGCCGGCTCGAGCGCGCGGCGCGCCACGTCGGCGGCGACTTCCGCGTGGTCATGTGCAGCGCCACCATCCGCAACCCCCGCGAGCTGGCCGAGGCGCTCACCGGCCGCGGCATGACGGTGGTGGACGACGACGGCTCGCCGCGCGGCGGCCGGGCGTTCGCCTTCTGGAACCCGCCCCACGCCGACGCGACGCGGGTCGAGCGGCGCTCGTCGAACGTGGAGGGGGCCGAGCTGCTCGCCGGCCTGGTCGAGCGCGGCGCGCAGGCGCTGGCCTTCACCAAGTCGCGCGTGGCGGCCGAGCTGGTCTACCGCTACGCGCGCGAGCGGCTCGAGCGCACGCGCCCCGGGCTGGGCGGGGCCGTCCGCTCCTACCGCGGCGGCTACCTGCCGGAGGAGCGGCGGCGGATCGAGCAGGCGCTGTTCGCCGGCGAGCTGCGCGGCGTGGTGAGCACGAACGCGCTCGAGCTGGGCGTGGACATCGGCGGGCTGGACGCGGTGGTCTCGATCGGCGCGCCGCCGACGCTCGCCAGCCTGTGGCAGCAGGCCGGGCGCGCCGGGCGCCGGGCGGGCGGCGCGGACGGCGAGGCGGCCCCCGCGCTGGCGGTGCTGGTCGCCTACAACGAGACGGTGGACCAGTACCTGATGCGGCACCCCGAGTACTGCTTCGGCCGCTCGCCCGAGGCGGCGGTGGTGGACCCGGGCAACCCCTACATCCTCGCGCAGCAGCTCGCCTGCGCCGCGCACGAGCTGCCGCTCACCGCCGCGGACGAGGCCCGCTTCGGCCCGCAGACCGCCGCCATCGTCGCGGCGCTCGAGCAGGCGGGGGAGACCCACACCGTGGACGGGCACACCTACTGGGCGAAGCCCGACTTCCCGGCCGCGACGGTGAACCTGCGCACGCTCTCGGGCGACACCTACACCATCCTGGACGCGACGCGCGGGAACGCGGTGCTCGGCACGGTGGACGCGATCAGCGCGCTCGAGCTGGTCTACCCCGAGGCGGTCTACCTGCACGAGGGCGAGACCTGGTGGGTGCGCCGCCTCGACCTCGAGCAGAAGACGGCGCTGGTCGAGCCGCGCGAGGTGGACTACTACACCCAGCCGGTGCTCGACACCGGCATCCGCGTGCGCGGCGAGCTGCGGCGGCAGGACTGGCGCGGCGAGCGCGTCACGCTGGGCGAGCTGACCTACTCGTGGCAGACGGTGGCGATGAAGAAGGTGAGGTTCCACTCGCTCGACAGCATCGGCTACCATCCCCTCGACCTGCCGCGTCTCACCCTCGACACCACCGGCTTCTGGCTGGCGCCGGGCCCGGCCGCCTGGCAGGCGGTGGCGCGCCGCGGCCTCAACCCGGTCGAGGGGCTGATGGGCGTGCGCAACCTCGTCGTCACCCTGCTCGCCATGCTGAGCATGTGCGATCCGTCGGACCTGGGAGGCATGATCGACTCGTCCAACCTCGGCCGGCCGGCCCTGTTCCTGTTCGACCGCTACCCCGGCGGGCTCGGCTTCTGCGAGCAGGGCTGGGCGCGGCTCGACGAACTGGCCCGCGCCGCGCTCGAGCACCTCGAGGCCTGCGGCTGCGCCGAGGGCTGCCCGGCCTGCGTCGGGCTGCCCAACCTGCGCCCGGCGCAGCAGCAGGACCCGGACCTGCAGCCCGGCCGCGGCATCCCCGGCAAGGACGCGGCGCGCGTCCTGCTACGCCACTGGCTCGAGGAGGGCCGATGACCCCGCACGACTGGCCGGTCGCGTTCTTCGACGACGACTACCTGCGCATCTACCGCTCCCTGATCTCCCCCGAGACGACGGCGGCCGAGGTGGACTTCATCGCCGGCGCGCTGGCGCCGCCACCCGGCGGCGAGGTGCTCGACCTGGCCTGCGGCTACGGGCGCCACGCCATCGGGCTGGCCCGGCGCGGCTTCCGGATGACGGGCGTGGACTTCCACGCCGGCTACCTCGCGGCCGCGGCCGATGACGCGGCCGCCGCCGGCGTGACGGTGCGCTGGACGCGGGCCGACATGCGTGCGCTCCCGTTCGCGGGCGCCTTCGACGCGGCCTACTCGTACTTCACCTCGTTCGGCTACTTCTCCGACGCGGAGAACGAGCAGGTGCTGGCGGGCGTGGCGCGCGCCCTGCGGCCCGGCGGCCGCTTCCTGCTCGACGTGCTGAACCGCGACCACGTCCTCACCCACCCGCAGCAGCGGGCGTGGAACCCGCTCGAGGACGGCTCGCTGCTGATGGAGGAGACGACGCTCGACCTGCGCCGCTCGCTGGTGCTGAACCGGCAGATCCACGTCACGCCGCAGACCGGGGCGCAGATCACCAAGGAGTCCACGCTGCGCGCCTACACCTGCGCCGAGCTGGAGGCGCTGTGCGCGCGGCAGGGGCTCGCCGTGCGCGAGGTGTGGGGCGGCCCGGACCGCGGCGCGTACACGACCGAGAGCCAGCGACTCATCCTGCTGGCGGAACGCGGCGATGGGAACGGCTGATTCGGCGGCGCTGCGCGCGCGGCTGGGAGAGTTGGCCCGCCGCCGCCGCGAGCGCATGGCCCCGGCTGAGGCCGCGGACTGCGCTCCGCCGGGGTGCGAGGCCGCGGAGCCGCGGGGCGCAGACACGGAGCGGAAGGCGAGCGTGAGCCTGCGTAGCCGCCTTCCGCTTCGTGCCAGCCCCGCGGCTCCCCCCGCGGGGGCGCCCGCACCGCCGGGTTTCTCGGCCCCGGCGGTGGGGGTCGAGGAGTTCCTGCCGGGCGCGGGGCCCCCGACCGGCCGCTCGGCCCCGGCGGTGGGGGTCGAGGAGTTCCTGCCGGGCGGGGAGTGGCGCGACAGCCCCGACTTCACCGGCCGGCCCGGCGCCGTGTACGTGCACGAGCGGCTGCGCTCGCAGGTCGAGAAGCCGAAGCCCCACTGGGGCCGCCTCGACCCCCCGCCGGCGCACGAGCCCGGGCTGCTCGCGCTCGCCGCCGCCGGCATCGAGCAGGCGCTGTTCCTCGACCTCGAGACCTGCGGGCTCTCGTCCAGCACGCTCTTCCTCGCCGGCACCATGCACTGGAACGGCGAGGACTTCGTGCTGCGCCAGTACTTCGCGCGGCACTACGGCGAGGAGGGGCCGCTGCTGCGCGCGCTCACCGAGTCCATGGCCGGCTTCGGCCACCTCGTCACCTACAACGGCAAGACCTTCGACGTGCCCTTCCTGCAGGCGCGCGCCGCGGTGCACGGCGTGCGCCTGGCGCTGCCGCCGTGCCACCTCGACCTGCTGCACGCCGCGCGCCGGCGCTGGCGCGGGGAACTGGCCGACTGCCGGCTCAAGACCATCGAGAGCCGCGTGTGCCGGCGCCGGCGCGTGGGCGACGTGCCCGGCGAGGAGATCCCCGGCCTGTACCACGACTTCGTCAAGCACGGCGACCCCTGGCGGCTGGTGCCCGTGTTCCACCACAACCTGCTCGACGTCATCACCATGGCCGACATCCTGCGCGCCCTGTGCCGCCCGGACGCCGCCGGGCGCCGCGTCCGGGCCCGCGCGTAGCCCGCCCGCCGTTGACACCCCTCTTTTCGCCCCCCTATACTTTCAGCCGCTGTTCCGAAGCGAGTGGGTCATCCAGCGTGGTTCGTCCGTGAGCTTTCCGTCGCCGGTCAACGTCGAGTCCTGGTTCCGGGTGGTCCCTCTTGCCGAGTCCATCGCCCTGGCGGCCGCGTGCCTGCCGGGGCCTTCGTGTATCGGTGCCGTTCCCCTGTCCTGGAGGTCGTGCTCCGCGCCATGAACGACGGCGACCAGCGGATCAAGTGTGTGGACTGCGGCGAGGAGTTCCTCTTCACCGCGGGTGAGCAGGCCTTCTACGCGTCGAAGGGACTGACGAACGCGCCGACGCGGTGCAAGCCGTGCCGCGAGCAGCGCAAGCAGCGGCCGGGCGGCGCCCGCGCGGGGCGCGGGGGGTCGTCCGCGGCGCGCGAGATGCACACCACCGTCTGCGCCGACTGCGGCGCGGAGACGCAGGTGCCGTTCGCACCGGTGTCGAGTCGGCCGGTCTACTGCC
>CAZSQE010000220.1:0-4539 GCA_964608905.1 uncultured bacterium
TCGTCGGCAAGCTGTAGCTCTAGCTGAGCCGTAGCCAGCGCTGCGGCCTGCGCGCGCACCGTCGCCTCGAGCCGCGCCAGCACGGCGTCGTTGACCCGGCCGGCCGACTCGAGCGCGCGGTCCACGCCGGGCCGGTACCAGCGCCGGGTGGCGCGGTCCAGCTCGACGAGGCTGAACACGGTGAAGACCGCGGTCGGCACGAGCGCGACCGCGAGGAGCGCGGCGACGAGGCGCGAGCGGAGGCTCACCGGGTCCCCGCTCCGCGCGGGGCGCGGGCGGGCCCGGCGAGCTGGCCGCAGGCCGCGCCGATGTCGCCGCCCTGCGTCTGGCGCACGGTCACCGCCGGGGCGCGCGGGTAGAGCCGCTCGGCGAAGGCCTGCACCGCCTCGGGCGCCGGGCGGCGGTAGGGCAGCCCGGGCACCGGGTTGTAGGGGATGAGGTTGATCTTGCTCGGCAGGTCGCGCGCGATGGCGGCCAGCCGGTCGGCGTCCTCCGGCGCGTCGTTCACCCCGGCGAGCAGCGTGTACTCGAGGCTCACGCGCCGACCGGTGCGCAGGCCGTACGCCTGCACCGCCGGCAGGAGCTTCGCCAGCGGCCAGCGCCGGTTCACCGGCACCAGCACGTCGCGCAGCTCGTCGGTGGTGGCGTGCAGCGAGAGGGCCAGGCCGAGGGCGAGGCCCTCGCCGGCGAGGCGCTCGATCTGCGGCACCAGGCCGGCGGTCGAGACGGTGACGCGGCGCGCGCCCACGTTGAGCCCCTGCGGGTCGTGCAGGATGCGGACGGCCTCCATCACGGCGGCGTAGTTGGCGAGCGGCTCGCCCATGCCCATGAGCACGAGGTTGAATCCCTCGTCCTGCCAGCCGTGGAAGTCCCCCATGACCAGGACCTGGGCGACGATCTCGCCGGCGGTCAGGTTGCGCTCGAGCCCCATCAGGCCGGTGGCGCAATAGGGGCAGCGCAGGGCGCAGCCGACCTGGCTCGAGAGGCAGAAGGTGAGGCCGCGCTCGGCCCGCATGGACACGCACTCCACGCGGCGGCCGTCGCCCAGCGCCAGGGCGAACTTGTGCGTGTCCCCGTCCGGGGAGCCGCGCCGCTCGGCGACGGCGGGCAGCCGCAGGTCCACCAGGCCCGGCAGAGCCTGCCGCAGGGCCAGGGGCAGGCTGCTCATCGCCGCCGGGTCGCCCTGGTGCCGGCGGTAGACCCAGGAGAAGAGCTGCCCGGCGCGGTAGGCGGGCACCCCCGCCTCCGCCAGCCTGGCGGCGAGGCGCTCGCGGGTCAGGCCGTGGAAGCAGGGAGCTTCCGGGCCGGGATGGGACGTCGGCGGGTCGTTGGTCATCTGGCTCCTGGGGCGGCCGAAAGCTATCAGAGGCAAGTCATTGCGGTCAATCGTCAGATATGATATGCATGAGTATGCAATGAATAGTGCGAACGGATCCGACACGCGCACGCAGGACGCCATCGCCTGCCTGGCGGTCCCGTCGAGGTTCCGACTGGTGAAGGCCATCGCGGAGTCGGACCGCTGCGTCGGCGAACTGGCGCTGCGGGTTGGCCTTTCGCAGTCGTGCACGACGCGGCACCTGCAGGCGCTCGCACGGGCCGGACTCATCGAGTCCCGCCGGGACGGCCGGCGAGTGCGTTTCAGGATCCGGACGGATACGGACACCGTCCACGGACTGCTCGAGATCGTCCTCGGCGGGGAGGCGCCGCCCTCACGCTCCATCTCCGGAGGGTCGGAGTACGGCACGCGGAGAGACGGCCGCGCCAGCGCCGCGCCGGGCGCGAGGCGGAGCGCCAAGCCATTGCCGAAAGGCGATCTCGGAGGAGCTGCCGGCAGCGCTGCCGCCGGCGGGCCCATCGATGGCCCCGAGCCGGCGGAGACCGGCGAGGCGACCGGGGATCGGCCACAGGTTCCCAGCGTCCCGTACCGCCGCCAGGACATCGAAGACTACCTCCTATGACCCATCGGGATGACATATGCGTGTAGCTGCAATCGACATCGGATCCAACTCCATCCGGCTGCTGGTGGCGGACGTCGAGGCCGCCCCGGGAGGCATGGTCGTCGATGCCGTGGCACGGGCCGGCGAGATCTGCCGCCTGGCCCGCAACCTGGACCGCACGGGCACCATCGAGGAATCGGCGGCGCTGCGCGCCGGGACGCTGGCGGCGGAGTTCGTGCGGCGCGCCAGGTCCCTCGGGGCACGGCACATCGTCGTCGGGGCCACGGCCGCCATCCGCAGCGCGCGCAACGGATCCGAAGTGGCCGAGATCGTCGCCCGCCAGACAGGGGTTCCCGTGCGCATACTGACGGGCGACGAGGAGGCCAGGCTCGTCTACCGCTCGGTCATCCTGGGCCTGGGCAGGAGCGCATCCCGCAGCGCCTGCGTGGCTTTCGACATCGGTGGCGGCAGCACCGAAGTGGTCAGCGGCGTCGGGGCGTCGGCCGGTCGGTGGACCAGCCTGCCATTTGGCGCGGTCAGCCTGACCGAGCGCCACCTTCGTTCCGACCCGCCGTCGCCGGAGGAGATCGAGAATCTCAAGGCCGAGGTCAGGTCGATTATTATGCATGGCTGTGCATTATTGCCTTCCCGAGTCCCGCTCCTCGTCGGGGTCGGCGGCACGGTGACGGTCCTGGCCTCCATGGACCGCGACCTTTCCAGCTACGAGCCCGCCATGCTCGAAGGCTGGTGCATCCGTCCGGCGCGGCTGGCCGGCCTGGTCGATCAACTCGCCCGCGCGAACCAGAGCGATCGCCGCGCCCGGCAGATCATCGGCGAGGGCCGCGCCGACATCGTGGTCGCCGGGGCCCTCGTCGTCTCGCTCCTGTCCGAGCGTTTCCCCTCCGCCGGGCTCATCTGCTCGACCCAGGGCCTTCGCTACGGCCTGGTCCGCATGGCCGCCGAGGAGGCCCTCGCCAGGCCCGCCCCCGCCGAGGGGGACGAGGATCCCTGACCGTCTCTGCGGGCCGGACGGGGCAGCGGGCCCGCCGGGTCCTGTGCCGTTGGCGGTTGACGGCCCCCGGCAGGGGGCGGATACTTCCCTCGTTCGACAAGAGGTCCCCTCAGGCGGCACGGATTCCCGGGGTGACTCCAGCTCCGGGCGGTTGCGCATTGGCACGTTGCCATCACCCTGGAGGGAACAGCCGCGCATGAGTTCCAATCGCAACAGGCTTCCCTGTCTCCTCGTCCTCGCCCTGCTCGTCACGGCGGCGGCCTGGACCCCGGCATCGGCGAACGACCGATGGTCCCCGAGCGTGTTCACGGAGCCTCCGCCGTCGCTCGGCGAGACCCCCTTCGGTCCCACGTCGGGTGAGCCCGACGTCGGAGGCACGCCAGCGCCGCCACGCGCCAACACGAACGGGAGCACGGTCTCCATCGTTCCGGTGCGCGCGGGCGCGACCACGCCGTGGTCCCAGCTTCCGCCGTGGGTGCGGCTGGTCATGAGGACGTGGACGGTCTGGTTCCCGGGACTGAGCTGACCCTTCCCCACGGACTGGGCATCTCAATCCCTGTAGCGCGAACGGCGTCCCGGACTCGAACCGCCGGGGCGCCCCACCGGGTGTCGTGACTCGAGGGTTCGAACGTGCAGCGAGCGATCCCCCCCGATCTGGCTCACGTGCGGGGTACCGGCCATGCCGGTGCGGCCCAACGCGAGGCGGTCGGCGATCTGCATCTGGCGGCTGACGACTTCCCGGGAGCCCTGGCGGAATACGCCGCCGCCCTGCGCGAGGTCGGCCCCGACGCGCCGGCGGAGCGCGCCCGCCTGCTGCTCCTCATCGCCCAGGTCCGCACGGCCGCCGGCGAGTACGACGAGGCGCTGGCGGCGGTGGCCGAGGCCCGCGGCATCGCCCGCCTGCTGCGCGACCGGCGCCTCGGCGCCCGCGTCGCCGCGCGGCTCGCGCACGTCGTCGTGCAGCAGGGCCGCTACCGCCGCGGCCTGCGCTACGCGCGTCACGCCTACGCGGTGCTGCGCGACACCGACGAGCACCGCGTCGTCGGCCAGGTCACGCTCACCCTCGGGCTGTGCCTGACCCGGCTGGGCGAGACCGCCGCGGCCGTCGAGTGGCTGCAGAACGCCGCCGCCACCTTCCGCCGCATCGACGACACCGGCGGGCTGGTGGACGCGCTCAGCACGCTGGGCATGGTCTACAAGAACCTGCGCGAGTGGCGCGAGGCGACGCGGCTGCTCGAGCAGGCGTTGCGGCTCGACGAGCGCGCCGGCCTGTACGCGCGCATGCGCGGCCACTGCCAGAACCTCGGGCTCATCCGCTACCGGCTCGGGCAGTGGGACCTCGCCGACGAGGACTTCCGCCAGTCGCTGCGCATCTCGCGCGAGACCGGCCACCAGCAGGGCGAGGCGGCGGCGCTGCTGGCGCTCGGCCTGCTGGCGCGGCGCCGCCGGCAGCTCGAGCGCGCCGGCGATCTGTACCGCCAGGCGCTCGAGCTGGCCCGCGCCGCCGGCGCGTGGCGCGAGACCGTGCTGGCGCGCGAGTTCCTCGGCGAGCTGGCGCTCGACCGCGGCGACGCGGGCGCGGCGCTGAAC
>CAZSQE010000221.1:0-4511 GCA_964608905.1 uncultured bacterium
CCGAATGGCGGGACCACCCGCTTCCCGAACTTACACAAGACTCTTGACGCTACCCCGGTGCCGCGCGGGCTCGGCGGGGTATCCGGCGGTGCGCGTCGCGGCGATCGGTGGCCGCGCGCAGCGACCCGCTCAGCGCGCGGTCGGCCCGGCGAGCGGTTCGGGCAGCGGGCGCTCGCGCGCCACGGCGGCGGTCTCGGTGGGGCCGAGCACCTCGTCCTCGACCACGACGCCGCGCACGAGCTCGAGCGGCAGCAGGTCGGCGTGCACGTTGCGTGGCCGCACGCCCGGCGGCGGCGCGTCCCACACCTCGCCGGCGGGCATCTCCTCGATGCGCAGCGCGGCGGTCGCCGCCGGCAGGAAGCGGCGGCGCGTGGCCAGCACGTGCACCGGCACCGAGTGCTCGCGCGCCGCCAGCGCGGCGGCGTAGCCGCCCACCGCGACGATGGCGCCGCGCTCGGTCACGGCGCCGGCGCCGAGCCACAGGCCGCCCGCCTGGGAGAGGAGCATGGGCAGGGCCGCGTCCACCACCAGCCAGGTCGGCACGCCGGCCCGCCCCAGTTCCGCCGCCACGGCGCGGCCGCCGAGCAGCGGCCGGCCCTCGGCCACCAGCGCGCGCGGGCCGCGGTCCAGCCGCTGCAGCTCGCGCAGGGCGAGCGAGACGGTGGAGCCGCCCCCGAGGGTGGCGAGCCAGGCGCCGCGCTGGGTGACGAGCGCGGTGGCGGTGCGCGCCACGGCCGCGCGGGCGCCCTCGAGGTCGGCCCGCTCGGCGGCGCAGGACTGCGCGAGGCGCGTGCGCAGGCCGGCGACGGGCGCGTCGTCCCCGCCGTCCGCGGCGGCCACGTCGAGCGCGCGGGCGGCGAGCTGGTGCACCAGCCCGTTGGCGGCGTGGGCCGCCTGCTCGGCGCGCAGGAAGGCGAGCAGGGCGGCGCGCGCGGCGGCGAGGTCGGTGGTCACGTCGGTGGCCGCCCAGCGCTCGAGCCGCGCGAGGAAGCCGAGGGCCTCCACGCTCGCGCCGGTCTGCTGCTCGGTCATGCGGCCTCCTCCGGGTGGGGACGCGGGCACGATAGCATGCGCCTCCGGCGGGCCACAGGGCCGCACCGGTCCCGGCGGAGGCCCGGTGGCCCCGACCCCTCCGGCGGCTACGTGATCGAGTCTCCCCCGGGACGCCCTCGAACGAGTCCGCGGGAAGCGCCCGGAGCGGGGCCGCACCGGTCCCGGCGGGCCGGCCGGGACTGCGGGCGGGCCGGGGGCTCGCCGCCCCGGCCCGCCCGCCGCCGCCTCACCGCCAGACCGCCGCCGGCTCGCGGTGCGCCGCCCACTCGCGCTCCAGCCACTCGAGGAACCAGGTGACCTCTTCGGGGCCGGGCAGCGCGAACTCGGCGTGGGAGACGAGGCGGCCCACCGCGACGGCGATGCCGCCGCGCTTGCGCACGGTCTCGTGCACGGGCTCGTCGCGGGTGTCGTCGCCGAAGTAGAAGACCAGCGACGTGGGCGACCAGTCGGGCTCGAGCCAGCGCTCGAGCGCCATGGCCTTGTCCCAGCCGCCGGCCGGCCTCACCTCGAAGCCGGTGCGGCCGTGCACGAGGCTGACCTCCGGCTGGTGCGGGTGGAGGCGCCGCCGCACCCCGGCCCCGAAGGCCGGCTGCAGGCTCGGCGCGACCGCGCCGAAGTGGAGCGTGCAGGAGTTCACCTGCTTCTCGAGGCGGGCGCCGGGGAAGCGCTCGCACCAGCTCTCCAGTTCGCGCAGCAACGCCGGCGGCATGGTGACGGCCGGGCTGGCGTGCGACTCGACGCGGCCGTGGCGGTCCCGCGTCTCGAGTCCGGAGCAGCCCGCGTAGAAGACGCCGTCCATGCCGGTGCGCTGCCACAGGTCGTCCAGCGCGCGGCTCGAGAGGATGGCGAGCTGGGCGCTGGGCCGACGGGCCAGGCGCTCGATCACGTCGCGCGCCCGCTGCGGCAGGGCGGTGCGACGCGGATCGGCGTCGAGCGGGGCGAGGGTCCCGTCGAAATCGAGACCCAGGTGCAGCGAGCCGGCGCGGTGCAGCCGCTCGCTGAGGGATCCTACCGACAGCCACACGGGCTTCAGGCTGGCCATGGCGGCATCCTCGCTCGGGGGGCGTCAAGCAGGAGCGACCCCGGCGACGACCGTCGCCGGCTGGCTCATGACCGGGGGATCGCGGGTCACGCGTCTCGTTCCGCGTGCCTCAAGGGTACTCCCCGCCCCACCCGGCGAGTCAATGGCCGAGCGCAGGCGCCGGCCGTCCGGCAGGGTCGAACAGCCCCGGCCCTTCCGGCGACGGTTGGCAGCCCCGGGGGGCTGTGCTAGCTTGGCCTTGGATCGGGTCGAGCCCCGCGCCGCTTCGCGTGGGGCTTGACCGTATGAATCGACCCGCAGCGCGCTCGCCCCGCCAGCGGGGCTCGCGGGACCGCCCACCCGAGTCCGGGCGGCCCGCCCGACGGCCGGCGGAGGCCCGCGCGCCGGAGTGTCCCGGAACCCATGTCGAGCACCGTCGCGGAACGCATCCAGCACGAGCTGCTGCCGCGCATCTCCAAGCCCAACCGCTACCTGGGCGACGCGCTTCAGGTGCCGCAGAAGGCCCTGGACGCGGCCGGGGTGCGCTTCCTGCTCGCCTTCCCCGACGCGTTCGAGATCGGCTTCTCGAACCTGGGCATCCACATCCTCCAGCACGTCCTCAACCAGCGCCCCGACACGGTGGCCGAGCTGGTCTTCGCCCCCTGGCCCGACGCCGAGGCCGAGATGCGCCGGCTGGGCCTGCCCCTGTTCTCCCTCCCGAGCCACACGCCGGCGGCCGGGTTCGACGTCCTGGGCTTCTCGCTGCAGTACGAGCTGCAGTACACGAACGTGCTCACCATGCTCGACCTGGCCGGGCTGCCGCTGCGCTCGCTCGAGCGCGACGGGCGGCACCCGCTGGTCGTCGCCGGCGGGACGCAGGCCTTCAGCCCGGAGCCGATGGCCGAGTTCGTGGACGCCTTCGCCGTCGGCGACGGCGAGGAGCTGGTGCAGCGCATCGTGGACGTGGTGCGCGAGGCGAAGCGGGAGCGGCTGGCGCGCCCGGCCCTGCTGCGGCGCCTGGCGCGCGTGCCGGGGATGTACGTGCCGCGCGGCTACGTCACGGACGCCAGCCCCGAGGGCTGGCTCGTGCCGCGGGCCCGGCCCGGCTACCCGGCGGCGGTGGCGTCGGCCTGGGTGCGGGAGCTGCGCCGCGAGCACTACCCGCCGGCGCCGCCGCTGCCGGTGGGGGAGATCACGCACGACCGGCTGTCGGTCGAGATCATGCGCGGCTGCACGCGCGGCTGCCGCTTCTGCCAGGCGGGCATGGTGAACCGGCCGGTGCGCGAGAAGCCGGCGCAGCAGGTGGTCGAGGAGGTGCTGCGCGGCGTGCAGGCGACCGGGCTGGATGAGGTCTCGCTCGTCTCGCTCTCCTCGACCGACCACACGCAGATCGCGGAGGTCGTGGACGCGCTGGCGGGCGAGCTGGCGCCGGCGCGGGTGCGCGTCGCCCTGCCCTCGACCCGCCCGGACAACCTGCCGCCCGGCGTGGCGCGCCGGCTGGGGGCGCAGAAGCAGGGCTCGATCACGCTCGCCCCGGAGGCGGGCAGCCAGCGGCTGCGCGACGCCATCGACAAGAACCACACCGAGGCGGAGCTGCTCGAGTCGGTGGCGATCGCGGCGCGCGAGGGCTACCGCGGGGTGAAGCTCTACTTCATGTGCGGCCTGCCGGGCGAGACCGACGACGACCTGCGCGCCATCGTCGAGCTGGCGGCGAAGGCCGCCCGCCGCGCCCGCGCCGAGGGCCGGCGCAACTTCACCGTGACGGCGAGCGTCTCGCCGCACGTGCCCAAGCCGCACACGCCCTTCGCCTGGGAGGCGCAGGTCCCGACCGCCGAGCTCGAGCGGCGCCTCGCCGTGCTGCGCGCGGCGGCGCGCGGCGAGCCGGTGACGCTCAAGTACCGCGACGCCGGGACCTCGCTGCTCGAGGGCGTGTTCACCCGCGGGGACCGCCGCGCCGGCGCGGTGGTGGAGGAGGCCTGGCGCCGCGGCTGCCGCCTCGACGCCTGGAGCGAGCACCTGCGCCTCGACCGCTGGCGCGGCGCCTTCGCCGCGCGCGGGCTCGACCCGGAACGGGCGCTGGCGGAGCGCTCGCCGGCGCACCCGCAGCCGTGGGACGTGGTGCGGCCGCCGGTGACCCGGCGCTTCCTGCTGCGGGAGCGCGAGCGGGCGGCGCGCTCGCTCGCCACCGGCGACTGCCGGCTCGAGGGCCGCTGCCACGCCTGCGGCGTGACCGACTGCGCCCAGCGGCCGGCGGCGCGGCGCCCGCACCCGCCGCTCGACCTCGAGCAGGCGCGCGCCGCCGCGGCGGCCGCGCCCGCCTTCGGCCGCGGCCCCCGGCGCCGTGCCGCCGGCGGGGCCGCGGCCGGGCCGCGCCCGGTGAGCGGCGGCGCCACCGGCATCGCCTTCGCGAACGCCGCGAACGGGAAGCGGTATCAGA
>CAZSQE010000222.1:0-4496 GCA_964608905.1 uncultured bacterium
GGCCGGGACCGGGGCCGGGGCTCCCAGTAGCTCCGCGCCTTCTTCGGGGTCGGGCAGGCCGAGCTTGTCGCGGCTCACGCTGGCCTCGACCTTGAGGCCCAGGGGCACAAGCTTTTCGAGCGCGGCCACCAGGCCGGCGATGTCCTCGGGTTCGGGTACCGGGATCACCAGCTCGGGGTAGCGGCCGTCGGGCGGGGGGCCGAAGTTCAGGTCGATGTGCGGGCGCACCAGGTCGCGGTTGAGCGTCGTGGCCACCTGGCGCGCGTCGGCGGCGAGGATGTCGAGCCGCACGTCGTTGTGGATCTTGGCTTGCGCCAAACTCGCGCCGTCGTCGCTGGTCATGGTCTGGCCCAGCACGGCCTTCGAGATCTGCCGGTCGAGCCATTCGGCCATCACGTCGTAGATGGCCACCGCGCCGCCCTTGCCCCCGCCGCCGGCCGCGGGGAACTCGATCTGCATCGACTCGGGCAGCACGGCGCCGGCGTCGGTGCCGATGTTGGCCACCGCGCGGATCAGCGTGGCGATGTCGTCCTTGGTGGCGTTGGGCCCGTACTTGCCCAAACGAACGGGCATGCCGAACGTTTCGAGAAACGCCATCCAGTCCTTCACTGTGTAGGCCTTGAACAAATAGGCCCAACACGCCAAGAACGCGAGGCCACCGCGAATCGGCAGGCCCGTCTTGAGCTTGTGCACGTGCACGATGAACTTGTAGGGGGGCAGGGCGATGCCGTCCGCCGGGTCGGCCTCATCCAACAGCCGCAGCTTGCTACCCGCAATCCGGTCGAACCGAAACCAGCGGGGGTCACGGTGTTCGTACCGGGGCCGCCAATGTTTGGCACTGCGTTGCCACACCAGCTCCACCGCGGAGTAGCCCTTGCCCAGGCCGTCGAGAAGGTCCTCGATGAGAAACACGAAGGCGTTCTCTGCGACGAGGTCGCGCACCGCGTCGGCGAGCTCCACGCCGCGGGCGTCGTCGGTGGCGGCCTTGACCGTGACGGGCAGCCCCGAGAGCGCCCGCTTGCGGGTGCCGAGCACCGAGGCGTAGTGGGCGTCGCGCTCTTCCATCTCTTCGGCCAGGGTGAGGTAGTCGGTCGCCTCGCCCTCGGCCGCCGAGCGCAGCATGGCGCCGAGCCGCTCGGGGGTGAGCCCCGAGGCCACAGTGCCGGTCCACACGGTGCGGATGCCCGTGAGCGACGGCGCGGCGAGCGTTTCGGTCAGGATCTTGGTCTCGATCTTGCGGCCGAAGGCGTCGTACAGCATCACAGGGCTCCTCGGCGGGCGCCGAACCCGGCCGTTACGTGCACGTCACGGTGCCGCGGCTCTTCGGTGCGGGCCGGCGGGCGGATGGAGTGGCAGTCGTAGACCATGCCCGGGGTCGCCGCCGCGTTGATGGCCAAAAAGATGGCCCAGGCGCGGTCGGCGTGGCCGTCGGTATCGTGAGAGACGTCGAAGCGCGGCGCCCCCGTCGGCGAGCTCACCTTGCGCAGCGCGTGCAGGTCGGCGCGAAGCAGCCGGTCGCCCATCGGGATGCGGATTTTCCGGTCCTCGAACGTCTCTTTGCCTTGCGTGGCCATGGTGAGTTTGTTCGGCCCGGTGAAGAGCACCCCCTCCACCCGGTGCACGCCGTAGCGGCTCTGGGCGTCCTCGACGGGCTTCTCGCCCATGCCCGTCTGATCCATGCACAGGCGCTGCATGCGGTAGCGCTGGGTCAGCGCGTCGAGGGTAAAGTCTTGCACAGAGAACTTCGCGCCCTTGAGCACGGCAATCTCGCGCGTCCAAAGCACGTCGCCGATCAGTTCGAGCACCGGGGCGACCCACAGATCTCGGCGCCGGCCGATGTCGTTGCCGAGGTAGCACGGGCCGCCGGTGTAGAGTTCCGGCCGGCCGGCCCGGTCGTCCTCGCAGGAGCTGATCAGGTCGTAACTGAGCCAGGCGCTGGCCTCGTCGAGCCACTTGAGCTCGTACTCCTGGGCCCAGGCGTCTTCGTCGTCGAGGCCGCGCCTGAGCTCTTCGATGTTGCGCGGCAGCCCGTCGGCCACGGCCTGGTAGATGTCAGCCGTCTGTCGGTACCAGATCGGGTCGTCGCCGGTCATCAAGTCGTAGAATTTGTTGGCCTTGCCGTTCGGGGTCGACACCACCCGGAGCTTCCACCCCGCCGAGATCACCGGGAACAGCGCGGCCCAGATTTTGCGGCTGTCGAGGTGAAAGGCGAACTCGTCGAGAAACACGTTGGCCGAAAAGCCGCGGGCCGTGTCGGGGTTGGCCGGCAGTGCGGTGATGCGCTGGCCGCCGGGCCATTCGACCTCCAACGCCCGGTAGGTGGCATCGCCGTAGCGCATCTCGGTTTCGTAGGATTTGACCGCCGCCCCCAGGGCATGGCAGTGCCGCTTGACGCCCTCCTCCATCGCCTCTTTGGCCTGGCGCTCCCCGCGCGACAGGATCACCCACCGGGTGCGCCGGTCCTCCATGTTGGCGAAAATGCAGTCCTCGGCGATCTCGAAGGTGGTGGCAAACGTCTTGCCCGTCTGCCGGGCGAACATGCCGATCTTGAACCGGCTGGGCTCGGCGATCCACCGAGCCTGGTAGGGGTAGAAGAGCGGGCGGCTCATGCGTCGTCGAGCCCGTAGCTCTTGCGAAGCTGCCGCCGAATTTCGTCCACCGTAAGCACCCCGCCCGAGCTCTTGCCCGCCTCGACGATGGCGCTTTCCGCCTTGTGCCCGGCCTCGCGCACGCGCTTCTCCACCTCCGCCTTCCATTTTTCGCGCTGCACCGAGGCACTGGTGAGTTTGGCAAAATCCGAGACCAACCGCGGCAGCTCCGTCACGTCGAAGTCGCCGCTGAGAAACAGCGGCAGCAACTTCCGCATCAGGGCTTTGGTGCCCGCCTCTTCGAGCGCCAGGCCGTCGCCGACCTCGCTCTTTAAACACCGGGCCTGGTCCTCGAGGATCCGGATCTCGCGGTACGCCTGAAGGAACTCCTTGCCGTAGCGCCCGACGCTGCTCCGCGAGATGTCGAAGCCCTTGCCCTGACAAAACGCGGCGATGTCCTCGTACGTGGCGCCTTCTACGAGCAGGCAGTCCACCTCGGCCCGCAGCTCGCGGGGGAGCTCGGTCTCGACCCGGGAGCGGCGACGGATGACGGGCCCGCTCACTCGAGCTCCTCCTCCACCCGCCGCAGGTCTGCATCGAGCGAGTGCAGCTCGCGGTGCAGCTCTACCGCCCGGCCCAGGTGCACGTAGGCCCCGGGCAGGTCCACCCCCGCCTTTTCGCGCAGGGCCCAGTCGGCGAGCACGAGCTTGACGCTGCGCACGGCGGCATCGAGTTCGGTTACGAGTTCCATCCGGCGGTACTTCAGGCCGGCCTGGTGGCTCCTTAGGCGAGCGCGCTCTTCGTTCATCCTTGCGGCCCCTTGGCCCGAACCAGCGGGCAAAACATGTTGTTGTCGATGCGCTCTACCAGGCGGGTCTGTACCTGGGTGTTCAAGTGCACAATGGAACTGAGCTCTTCGGCAAGCTGCGCAACCCGTTGCGCCAGATGCTGGGTCTCTTTGACCAGCGACACGTTGTCGCGGTACATGGCCGACACCTGGTCCACGTCGCGTTTGTACATGGACAACACGTTGTCCACCCGGTCGCGCTCTTCGATGCGTTGCCGATCGACCCAGCGCATGTTCATCCACCCCAGCAACACCAGCAGGCCCAGCGGGCCCACGTTTTTGGCCACCTCGGCCACCACCGCCACGCTCAACCCCTCCATGCCTACCTCCCCGCCCTGTCCTCGGTGGCCGCCTGGCAGCCCGTGCACCTCTGGCACCCCGGCACGGCCTGGCGCCGTGCGTGGGGGATCACGTCGTCACACTCTACGCACCGCGCCCGGGGCCGCCCGGCGCCCGCGGCGGCGGCGTGCTGCCGTTGCCACTCGCGCAGCGCATCGGCCCGCCACTCTTCCTCGCGGGCTGACCCGCGGTCTGCTTCATCGGCCACCGGTGGGCTACGCCGCGCCAGCGGCCCTCAGGCGGGGCCGCCGACCAGGCGGCCGGCGTCGGCGATCCACTGCAGCACCTGGGCGACGAGCGCGCGCTGTTCGTCGGGCAGCGTAAGCCCCTTCGCCGCGAGAATCCGCGCAAACTCTTCCTTCGCCACCTCGATCAGGTTGTCGAGCAGAACCGCTTCGGCCGGCGACAGCCGGGAGTAGTCGATCTGCTGGCGCACGTACACCGCGGCCACGTCGAGAGTAGCCAACTGGCCCGCCGCCACCGCCTGCCCCACCTCGGTGGCAATGGCCACCAACTTGGCTTGGTGCTTGGGGTTCTTGGCCAAAAACTCCACGGTTGCCACCTGTACCGCGGCCCGGGCGAGCGCCGTGTGGTCGTTCGCCACCCGCGTCAGCCCCGCACACCCCACCAGTACCGCCAGAACGATCGCCACTCCGCAGATCCGGATCTTCATCGCGCCACCTCCTCGTTCGTTCGGGCCGGCTCCAGCGCATCACGCACCC